>CAZYBY010000342.1:0-14490 GCA_964645385.1 uncultured Sphingobacterium sp. | reverse complement strand
AAAAATGATTTAATGGTATTGGATTTATTAGCAAACAATACTTGGACTCGTCCGATTTATTCCGCAGCTACAATGGGTGCGGATAATTACTACGGATTAAATGAGTACTTACAATTAGAAGGTTTAGCGTTACGCTTAACTCCAATTCGTAGTCCTCGTAATCCAATAGGAACTCCAGGAGTTGTAAACTCTGCTGTGATGTACGATAACGTTATCAATAAATTTAAGTGGGGTAATATGAACGGGGATGGTGTATATATCGATCCAGAAACTGCTCGTATGTGCTATAGTTTCAGAATTCAATTCTTCCAATTAGCAGATGCATTATACAATGAAGGTAAAAAAGATTCATGTCTAAAAGCAATCGATAAATTATTCGAAGTATTGCCTAAAACTGCAACACCATTACAATACAAAATTTTTGATTTCAGATTCGTTGAATTGTATTTCCGTTGCGCAAAAAATGATAAAGCTAAAGCCTTAGCTACAACTATCGTTGATGATATTTCTTCAAACCTAGATTACTACAAACAGTTCTCAGGTAAGAAAATGAATATGTACACTGATGATGTTCAACAAGGTATTGCTATTTTAAATGAACTATCACGTATCGCTGGTCAATACAACGAAGCGAAGTTAAGTGATGAGTACAGCAAAAAATCTGCAGAATATCAAAAAGATTTTCAAGGACTATTTAATTGATAGTAAAGAAGTAGTGAGTATTGAGTAGTGAGATTAGAATTTAGATATTAGATTTTAGAATTTAGAATTTAACAAAAAGGGCTCGAGTTGAGCCCTTTTTGTTTTTGTAACTTTTTTCAGCCAGATGCGTAGAAGGAACTAAACTTACCCTCTAATATGAATACTTTTATAGCTAAACAATACTCGGAGTATCCTTCGTGCTTTATGCAAGAACAAGTTATACTTTCCGATTTAAGCAGAAATATGTACGAAGATGTTATCTTGTTTTTCAATACTAATAAGATCGAAAAAGCAACAAGCATTGCATATGCATTGGCTTCTTGGATTAGTACTGATGTTAATTATTTTTTGAAAATTTCCAGAAATAAAATCAAAATGTACGAATATGATTTTATCGCAAGTTTGCAATTCCTAGGTCAATTAATTGGATTATGTGAAGATTTCAAACAATGGAATACTGCCTATGCTTTGCAAAAGGAATACGCAAAGCTAAATATCAGACTGCAACTTTCTTTTGAGTAACTATTAGCTAGTAGCAGGTATCGAGTACTATACCAGTTACCAGCTACGAGTTACCAGCTACGAGTTACCAGCTACCAGCTACCAATTATTCACTTTCAGTAACCACCCCCATCTTGCTGAATTTCTCAATTCTTTGAGCGATGCGTTTCTCTGTATCTAATTTTGATAGATCATTTAGATCTTTTATAATCTGATTTTTTACGGTTTCTATGATAGTAGTTGGATCGTTATGACTTCCACCAAGTGGTTCTTTTACAATTCCATCAATTAAACTATTTTTCAGCATATCTTCAGCAGTTAATTTTAATGCATCAGCTGCTCTTTCTTTAAAGTCCCAACTTCTCCATAGAATAGATGAACAAGATTCTGGTGATATTACCGAGTACCAAGTATATTCTAACATATACACTTTATCTCCAATTCCAATACCTAATGCACCACCTGAAGCTCCTTCGCCAATAATGAAGCACAAGATTGGCACTTTAAGTACCGACATTTCTAATAAATTTCTTGCGATAGCTTCACCTTGTCCGCGCTCTTCAGCTTCTAAACCAGGGAAAGCACCCGGAGTATCTATAAAAGTAACAACAGGAATATTAAATTTTTCAGCCATACGCATTAAACGCAAAGCTTTACGATATCCTTCTGGGTTTGCCATACCGAAATTACGGTATTGACGCATTTTAGTATTAGCACCTTTTTGATGACCAATAAACATAATTGTTTGGCCATTTACAGTACCTAAACCACCCACTATTGCTTTGTCATCGCCTACTGTTCTATCTCCATGTAATTCGATAAAATCATCGCACATGGTTTCAATATATTGCAAGGTATAAGGGCGTTCTGGGTGACGAGAGATCTGTACTTTTTGCCATCCAGTAAGGTTGTTGTACAGGTTATTTCTAGTCTGTTCGATTTTCTCTTCTAACTCTTTTATTGTTGCCGTAACATCTACTTTCGATTTCTCTGCAACTTGCTTCACTTTCTCTAATTGCTCAACTAACTCAGCAATAGGTTTCTCAAAGTCAAATGATAAGTTCATATCTTTTGGGGTTTATTTGAACGAGCAAGATAGGAATAATTTGATATTTTGCCAATTTGAACAATTAGAATCGGTCCCCGAACGAAATGAGCGAAGCGAATGCAGTTGAGGGAGACAATAAGTCAATTTGAACAATTTGTACAATCCCGATCGCCAACGGGACTAACGACTAAGGACTAATGACCAAGGACCAACGACTTAAGACCAATAACCCAAATTACGCTAGTAAAAACAATACCAACAATGGAAATACCACTCCTGCCAAGGCTAATTTCCAACCTCTTCGCTTAAATGAATATTTCGATTTGGCTAATAACATAGTTCCTGTTATAGCAATGGTTATTAAAGATAATCCGAAAATGTCGCCGTAATAAATCCACCAATCGGATGTGTTTTTATGAAGTTTCATAATCTGACTTATGACTGGGGTGTTGATAAAGCTAGTTACTTCTGCTTTACCCGTTTTTAAATCAATATCGATATCTGTTTTTTCTAGTGATACGCGAAGTTCACCTTTCTTGATCGACTGTCTTCTGAACTTATCATTTATTCCATTCGCTTTTACAATTTCTTGCACCACAGAATCATTAATTTGCGATTCTTCTAATGGTGTAATTTGAAAGGAACTTTTTTCTATAACATATTTCTCAGGATGCCATTGATTTCTATGGTTCATCATTATTCCTGATACAGCAAACGAAATAATTAACCCTACGTAAAAATATCCTAAGTCGCGATGTATCGCTCTTTTATCAAACTTCATTTTTATAAATTATAAATTAAACTAACACTGTAATTTCTAGGTGCAATCGGATTTAAACTATTATCATCATGAATATTATAATTCAACACATTCGCTACGTTTGCAAGTTTTGTTTTGATGTTAAATTTCTTGTACATGTACGATGCTGTAATGTCTGTTATTAAATATGAAGATAATGGAATTAATTTATAATTATCGTTCTGAACAGTTACTCTTGTTGATCTTCCGGCATATCTATTACCAATATAGGTATTCATCAATCCTAATTGTAAATTTTTAAATATCCCATTATGTATGGTGTAGTTTAAACTTATGTTTCCAGTATGTTTTGGGTTATATCTTAATTCCGACCCAACAATATACATGGTACTTTTTGTGTATTTCGTTTCATTAAAACTATATCCACTTGTGATATTGAAAAATGGGTTAGGTTGAAAAATAAAATCCAATTCAATTCCCTTAGAAACAGTTTCGCCCGACAACTCTTTTATATTACTATTTGTGTTTCCATTTAGCAATGATGTTTGCGCTAAATTTGAATTTAAAATTTGATAGCCTGTTAATTGAATCGACAAGCGATTATTGTAAAATTTATTTTTTATACCAATTTCATATTGATCAACTAGTGATGGTGCTAATGCTTTTCCATCTATATCTACTCCTGTATTCAACACAAATGAATTAGAATAACTTGCAAAAATGGTTTGGCGTTCGTTTGGTTGAAATACTAATCCAATTTTAGGTGAAAATGCTTTATCTGTTTTACTTACATTGGTAGATGTAGAGTCGGAATACTTGAATGTATTGGTAACTGATGTAATGCTTGAATACCTAAGTCCTGCTAGCACTTTGAAGTATTTATGGAATGAAATTAAATCTTGAAAATAGAATCCCATTCGCGCAACCGGAATATCGGTATTGGTATTTTTTGTTAATGTTGGAATGGCTGGTTCTAAAGATGGATTGTAATTATTAAACACATTTACACTATCGTATTTATTGAAATTATTATAGCTCAAAGTAGATGTTGTGTAGTTTTCGAAATCTGCTCCAACTAATGTTTGGTGTTTTAAAAATCCAGTATTGAAGTTTGCATTAAAATCAAATTGTTGAATAAAATAATTATCCTCTACTGCCGAACGTTGTATATTTCTCTTCCAAATTCCATTTGCAGATATTACACTTCCGGATGTATTCGGACGAGCATTGCTAAATAATTCCGTGTTGTAATTTCTATAACCAGAAAGGTAACTTAATGAAATACCTTTTGTCAATTGATGACTTATTTTAGTCGATACAAAAGATTGTTGTGCTTTATACTTACCCCAGGATACTCCTAAAAATCGATCTCTAGGGATATTCACTATTTCATAATTTATAATTCCTGCCCCAAAATCTGGCGTAGTTTCGTATTTAGAAAAATCACCTTCTATAATTAGGTTTGTTTTCTTAGTTATGTTGAATTGTAAAGAAGGATTGATGTAAAACATTTCAGAAGTAACTTCTTTACGGAAACTATTCGATTTTTCGAAAGATGAATTCAATCGAAATGCTATTGTTTTACTTTTGTTTATCGCACCATAAACATCGAACTGAGGTTTAATACGATTGAAACTTCCATAACTTAATCCAACACTTCCACCACTTGTAAATTGAGGCTTCTTAGTCACTAAATTTAACACCCCACCTGGTGCCACATTACCAAATAAAATGGCAGAATTTCCTTTTAAAATTTCAGCTTTTTCTATCCCACTTAATTCTGTTTTCATTCCTCCGAAATAGCGTATTCCGTTTTTAAAGGTATTTGAGCTTGTGATGGATGAACCTCTTGATGCAATTTCTTCTTGATACCCCCCTGTATTTCCCATGATGTAAATCCCATTAGCGTTCTTCAACAAGTCTGTCATTGTATTCACTTGCTGTTGCTTCAGCATCTTCTCATCTATAATCGACATAGTTTGTGGCATATCCATCTCCTTTATCTTCATCTTGCCTATCATGGTTAAAGTATCTGGGTCTTTTCGCGACTGTATAGTCACTTCATTAACATTAGAGGTTCTCAAAGAATCTAGGGATTCCATACTTGCATTAGCAGAATTCGAAGCAAAAAACATCGAAATTGCTATAATGGAGGCATATTTCATAGTATACGTTTATTTAGATTAATTCTTAACAAGCGCAAATGTGATGCTTATTTAGATTAATTCAAAATAAAAGTGAAAATATGACAATTAAATAAAAAAGGGTGCTGAATTAGACCTCAGCACCCTTTTTTTGAATGAAATTTGATTATTTCAACTTCACTACTTTATAATGAGGTTTCTCTCCTTCAGGTTTGAATCCTTCTACAGTAGCAATTATTTGTTCTTTGCTGATTTTGGTAGAGTCGAAAACAATTTTAGCTCTCTTAGTATCGTAATCAACTTTGGAAGATTTAATACCTTTTTGTTTTAGAACTGATAATTCAATTCCTTTCGCACAACCTTCTGCGCAAGTCATCCCTTCAATTACAAATTCAAAAGTTTGAATTTTAGATTTTGAGTCTTCAACTGGATCTCTTTCATATTTGCAACAAGCGGGTAATGCTTTATACACTTTATCATCTGCTCTATACAAATCAGTATCGTGACCAACTGAAGCCATTACTTTTTGAAGGGCGTTATTTGAAGTTTCATTTGTATTGTAAGTGACTATTAAACGAGCATACGTAGGATCCCAAGATGCTTCACTAACACCTTTTACACCATGAATTGCTTCTTCAATTCTTTCTTTACAATGTCCACAATTTCCTTTCGCATAAATTGTGTCAGTTTTACTTTGTGCAAACGTAGCATTACAAATAAATGCAATTGCTATTATTATTAATATCTTTTTCATAAATCAAATAATATCTAAATTCTAATATCTAATATCTAAATTCTATCCTTAGTGGAACTTATACCTAAAGCCAGCATAAGCTCTTCTACCATCCATTGGGCCCCAAATATAGGATGCATCAAAATACGGACCATATGGATCATCTGAGCCAAGTAAATGCGAGGTTTGTTTAAAGTCGAAAAGGTTTTCTGCACCAACATAAATCTCAAACGATTTAAACACTCTAGTTACTTGAGTATTGATGATAGTATACACTGGAGATTTCAATGGTAAATTATCAGTTCCAAAATGCGGATGCGTTTTTGGTAATCGTTTAGAACCAACAGTATTGAATCCTGCATTTGCTCTCCATTTTCTGTTATACGATTCGAATGAAAATGTTGCTAAGAATCTATTCTGAGCAATATAAGGATCGCGTATAAATGAACCATTTAACTTACTTTGTACATCAAGGTATTTATAAGCTAATTTCATCTCAACTGTTTTCAGAATTTTATAGGTTAACTCTGCTTGAAATGAATTTGAGTATGATGAATTTTCTTGAGAATAAACATTCACTACTAATGGATCTGAATCTAAATCAACTCTTAATCTATTTTGAAATTCTGTTCGATATAAATCAATTCCGATTGTCCCTTTTTTGTAAAACAAATTGAAGTTATGAACTAAATTTGCTCCATAGTTAACAGATTCTTCTGGTCTGATATTGTTGGCTATTTTAAATTCTTTAGAACTTACTAAGAAAGCTGGATTCTCAGCTAAAACATGAGGCAACCTAACTCCTTTACCAATACTAAATCTTACATCAGTTTGATCTGTCAATGTATACTTCACATTAAATCTTGGAGTATTGTATAATTTCGATTTTAGATAATCAGCTCTATAACCAATGATAAATGTTAATCGTGGACTAGCCTTGTAAGTATCTTCAATAAAGAACCCTGGAGTAACTTCTACTCTATCTAAATTCAAGGTATCAAACTGTTCTTTAATCGTTTCATTCTTTAAACTAAATCCGATATTTATAGAGTGTTTTTTCTTTATCTCCATATTATAAATTGCACGAAGGTTTAATAGGTTCTGATTTGCATCATATCTCCTAATACCATAATAACCTTCTTGCTGATTGTACACGTATGAATATTGAATACCTATACTTTTATAATCTGCAGTAGGAATCACATAACCTGTTCTACCATAAAGCTCAACTCTATCGGTATGGATTTTTTGTCCCCAAGAACTCATGTCTGCATAGGATCTATTGTAATCATAATCTTTTTCACCCGACATGCGTTGTTCAAATAGATACTTCATAGAAAACTGAGACATCAATCCTTTTTGATTATTGTATTTCCATTTAGTAAGAAAATTAGCATTTCTAACTAAAGGCATATCCAAAAAACCATCTCCATTTTCATCTACTTTACGAGTCATGTCGTCGAAATGAAAAGATGTAAAATTATTTAGGTTGTCGCCCAGTTTATTTTTATTATCAATATTAATTTCTCTTCGAAAATTTTCATCTAGATAAGCATTAACAAACCATTTATCTGCACGTTCAGGATCTTTCAATTCAACATTAATCATACCGCTCATGGCTTCTGGGCCAAACATTACAGAACCCGGACCTTTCACTATATTAATAGATTCTATTTGCGTACCTGGAATCCCATTTAAACCATAAGTTAACCCTAAGCCTGAAATTAAAGGGGCATTCTCCGTTAACAATTGAATATAAGAACCTGATAAACCTAAAACTTGAAGTTCTTTACTACCCGTTAAGGCATCTTTATAAGTTACATCTACTGTAGCATTAGTTTCGAAACTCTCACCTAAATTACAGCATGCTGCTTTGCGAAGTTCTTTAATACCTACAATTTCTGTTTTAATAGGCTGCATCGATATCATAACCCCAGATCGTTCAAAACTAACGTCTGCGCCTTTAAGGTTAATGACTTTTGTGGAATCCTTCTTCTGTTGTGCCGAAACAAACTGCGTTTGCAGGGCTACAATGAAAAAGGATAGATATAATACTTTTTTCATTTTATTTCTGAATATAAATCTAACAAATAGAATGCCTAAATGCATTCAATACATTGAAAGTTTATAATCAAATACGAAAAACAGAATGTAATATATTTAGATCAGGTGGTGGACTTTTATCTTCTGCTACAAATGATAATAGAGGTTGATTAAATTCAACCTGATTTGTAAATAATTGTGAATATGAGATAGTATTAAGGAACAATACCGGTTGAGAAATCGTATTAAATGATAGTTCTGATTTCAAGAACTGATCTTTAATTACAACATGAATATTCTTTTCTGCACAGCACGACATTCCTGTAGAAGCTGCTGGAACATCAGCATTGGAATCCTCTTCACAACAAGATTCTGATTTAACAATAAGGCTTGCCGTTTTTAATTCATCATCGCAATAATGGGCATAAATAGTATACCCCACTGAATTTATCAGCAGAAAAACAGCCATTATGAAGATGAATACCTTTTTCACATTACAAAATTATGTATAATTGTGTTGCAAAAGAAATATCAATTTTATTACAATGAAAAATATCTTAAAAATCAGCTTCGTATTAGCCTTATTCGCAGGAATCACTCTTACTTCATGTAAAAATGCTCAAGAAAAGCAGTTCGATGAGATCGTAAAAATTGAAAAATCGTTGTTTGGTGAACAAAGTGATCTTAACGATTCTATTGCCAATGAATTCATAACAAAGGCGGATTTATATATAAAAACCTATAAAGACGACCCGAAAAATTCAGAGTTATTATTTAAAACGGCAGAAGTATTTAATGGATTAAAACACTATGATTTCGCTATTCGTAGATTTCAGCAAGTATTTTTAAATTACCCTAAATCAGCAAAGGCTGCTGAAAGTATTTTTATCTGTGGTTTTATCTATGATAGCAATTTACAAAACTATAGTGAAGCGGAATACTACTATCGAAAATTCATTAAAGCTTACCCTAATCACCCTTTAGCAAAAGACGCTAAAATCACCTTAGATAATTTAGGCAAAACACCTGAAGAAATGGTTAAAGAATTTGAGAGGAAAAACGATAGTCTTAGTACTCAATAATATCGTACCCTTTTTCCTCTTTTATTTGGCGAAGCAATTTCTTATTGGAGTAGGCATCCGAATTCCCTACATAAATTTTCACTTTACAAGAAGGAAGTAGTCCTTTTTTGTTAATTAGTCTATTCGAAAGAAGTAATGTTTCAGCTACTTTTTCAACCTGATTAGACTCTATGAATTTTTGTGTATCGAAAAAGAAGAAAAAGTAGATTTCATCACGGATATCAAAATCACGTTGACTTACATTCGAAAGAGAGGGTTCTTCATTTAAGAGTTTATTCAAACTATCAATATCAAAAATATAATTTGGCTCAGTGGGTTTTATTTTACTCAACTGATCAACTACATTTTTCATATCAAAAATACTATTCGACACTAATGGTTTGTTTGCATTACTTATGTATAATAGCATCCTATTATCTGTTTCCTGAATGGCATCGTAAAGCTTAGTAATTAATGCATAATTGGTAGTATTTGCTGAAGGGTCAGCATAAATAACAACTAATTTTCCTTGTGCAAAAAGGTTGATTGCAAAACAAAATGAAAGCAGAAATATGAATACTATTTTTTTCATTAAATTTTAATGCTTAGTCCAATGTTCATATTTACATATTCAATTTTAAATTGATTGGTAAGATTCACTAAACTGTTAATTCCATTTTTAGAATCGCTTAATGTCTTCTTATTTTCCGTAAACATATAATCCATTCCAGCTCTATAATTTAAACCAATATCTAAATACATCCAACGAGAGAATTGTCTGTTATAGCCTAACCCAACGCTATAAGTGCTTAACATTGGTTTTGCAAGTAATGGTAAATTACGAAGTTTGAAATCGTAAGTTCCAAAATCATATACACCATTTTCACTTATTGTTAGATTAAATAAATAATCGTAATAACCTGAATAAGTTGCTTGGGCATCTAAATTATAAACTGAAGAAAAGTTTAACATGAAATAATAAGCAGCTTGTGCGTATACAGAATTCTTGCCGAAAGTAAAACCTTTCTGTATCACAAGCGGTGCGGTGATATAAATGATATTATGCGTTTCCTTAATATTAAACACACGATTTATTCGCAAATATGGATCACCATCTGGATCTACCGCTGGGTAGGTATTAATTTGACTCGCTAAGTTTAGTTGATAATTAAACACATCAACTCCTCCTCCAAATTTCAAACTAAAATACCCTTTCTTATTAACTCTTCTTACCAAGTTCACCGTTAGGTAATTTGAAAAGGATCCATTATTAATTGGATTAATACCTAATGTATCTCCTATTGGTTTAATTGGAGAAGCTCCGTTTGGAATGAAATGATATTGAAAATCTGCAAATGTCATCCATTTCCAAAAATTAATCTTCACAATATTTTTATCTTTTTTAAGATCTAATTTATTTCTGATGAATGGAATATTGTCGGGAATTCTATATTGTTTAAATAACACCTCGTTGTGATAAGGAACGAAAAGATACTCGTGTGTTTTATATACATCTTTAAGCATAGTATATCCATACTGATTAATAGGATATAGTTTACCGTTCGCATAAATTGTATCAAAGGGCATATTTACTTTAAACCTGAATCCTTTTGTCTGTGGATACACTTGTAAATACTCTCCTCTACGCTCTACACTTTCTATGGTTTGTATTTTATATAAACTTGAATCTAAGTCGACAATAATATCGAATCGAACTCTAAAGGTATCAATATATAACAAGCCATTTCTGGCCATACTATTAACCTTTTTCAAAGCCATAATGCTAACATAAGCACTGCTTTTATTTTCTAATATAACAGGTCCAATTTCATACGGACTAACAACTATTTTCAGAAAAGAAGTATCTGAATAATATTTTCGAATGAGTTTTGAGTATTGAAAAATATTGATTTTTTGAGATAAATTATTATCAGGCATTACGTCATTAAACACTAATGCTTTTTTATTATGAAATAGATTATAAAAATCTGTTGTGTCTTGTAAGTGTTTAAAATAAATTAATCGTTCGTAATCTGAAATTAAGGCTAAAGCACGAACATTAATAATTCTAGACAACGAATCGCTTGCTAAAATTTGAGCATTAGCTTTAGCACTTATGATAAGAATCAGTAGAAGTATAAATCTTTTAATATTCATCATCTACTAAGAATAATTCGATTAGTAAAACTGCCTTCGCTTGTGTTTACCACGATGAAGTATAAACCCTCCAATTGCTGATCATCAAACTTTATAGTATTTCCATCAATATAAATTGGTATTCTATGCCCGAGAATATCAACAGCATAAATGATTGCTTGAGAAATATCTACACCAGAAATTTCGAAACTAGAGCTTGTAGGATTAGGGAAAATATTAAGCTGTTTATGCTTCTTATTATTTATCCCGATTGATAATGCATCGAAATTATAATAAGTAGTCGTCACACAATCATCGAAATATGTTTTAACGAAATAGATATATTTTGTCGTATCGAAAGTATGTGGTAACTGAACATATCTAAGCGTAGCATTTGGAATGTCTTCTAGTACTTTCGTTTGTTTATTGATGTATCCCCATTGATAATGAATGCCAGCAGAAGAATCTTTACAAACTAGAATATTGGTTGTAGATTTTCGAATAATTTCTGTAAGATTTGGAGCAAATGTTTCTTTAACAAAAACTGGCAATTTCATATAATTAAAACAACCAGTAAGTTTATTCGTTTGCTTTACGCGAATTGTATCGTTTCCACTTTCAACTCCCCAAGTAATAAATACATTCGTTTTCGTTTCATCAGTTAGTATATATCCTTTTTCAATTTCCCATTCGTATTCGTATAATGAATTTTTATTTTCCAGGTTATAAAATAATTGTTGTTGATTTTTACATACTTCAAATAATCCATTGATCACAGTAGTATCTGGCAAGCTTAAAGTTTCAATCGTTATGATGTTAGAGGTATCGGAACCACAACCAAAAGTCGATTCATTTACCATTCTATAATGAGTGGTTGCATATAGATTTGAAAATGTTAAAGAATCAGAAGTATGCCCAACAATATCTTCCCAATGTATACCATCTATTGACTTTTGCCATTGATATAAATAGGTTAGACTTCCACCTTTTGGTTTTTTAGTTGTATGTAATGTTGATGGTACATCTCCGTAGCAAACGGTATCGTTAACACCTATTTCAGCACCTTCAAATTTATTGTATACAAACACACGGATAATATTTGAGAAAACGCTTCCACAACCTAAGGTTGAGTTAACTCTTAAACGATAAAATTTTTTGGAAGTATGTACACCTGTTTGAAGTACTGTATCATTTGCCGCAAAAATATTCGTAAAGTTTATGGAGTCATTAGAAATTTGCCACTGATAAAAATACAATCCATTTGCACCAACTGGCTTAGTGGTTATCGTAAACAAGCTAGGTATAGAATCGTAACAAATAGTTTGACTTTGTGAAATTACTGGGCCATTAAATTGTTCGTAAACATGAATCCTAACAGAATCAGAAGCTATACTACCACATCCGAATATAGAACTTGCAACAACACGATAGTATTTTGTAGTGGTTAAATTTCCAGTGAAAAGTTTTAGGGAAGTTTGCCCAGGTATATTCGACCAAGTAGTGCCATTATTAGAAATTTGCCATTGATAATTAAATCGCAGATCGGCACCTTCTGCTAATAAAATTACTCTTATTGTATCTGCAGGTGTATTGAAACATATCGATTGATGATTAGCAATGGTTGGCTTTGAAATATCTGGCAACACTTTTATCATTACTGCATTACTCGTATCGATTCCACAACCCGCTCCAGAGAATGATATAAGTCTGTAATAAGTTGTAGCTTTTATAGGCGCTGGTTTATATTTCTTAGTCGACTGCCCGTTTACATTCGTCCAACTTATTCCATTCGTTGAAACTTGCCATTGAAATATATAATTCCCATTACCACCTGTAGGGTTGGTTAATGCTCTCAAGGTATCTGGCGAAGTATTATAACAAATAGTATCGCTCGCAGAAATATCAGTACCTACATACGGAGCATATACTCTTATCTTGATAATATTTGTATTCACTGTTCCACAACCCAAACTACTTGTTACTCTAACACGGTAATACATCGTATTAGTTAATTGTGAAGGCGAATACAATAAGCTATTGGCACCAATTATATTATTAAAATTATTAGAGTCGATAGAACTTTGCCATTGGTAAGTAAAACTATCACCACCACCACTAGGTAGCGTTTGAAAACTTAATGCTGATGGAGTTGCTCCATAACAAATATTCTGTGCCGTTTTTATACTACCTGCAACTAAATCTTGGTAAACAGAAACTAACACACTATCAGTAAATCGAACTGCACAACCTTGCCATGTAACTTTTACTCTATAAAATTTTGTTACACCATTTTTTGCGAGTACTAGTTCTTTTGTTGTTTTACCAACGATATCAACCCAAGTAGTTCCATTGATAGATGATTGCCATTGATACTTAACATCACTTTTTAATTGTGAACTAGTATTAATTTTTAGTGTATCCGGAACTTCATTAAAACAAACAGTTTGTGCTCCAGAAATAGTTGGTACAACAACTGGAGATAATACTTTTACATAAATTGTATCAGAATAAACAACACCACATCCAACATAAGAGGTAGACTTTAATCGATAACAAACATTTGTAGTTATCGATTGAATTGAAGATTTAATTTCTGTAGTATCGTTCAATAAGTCAACCCAGTTTAAGGTATCAACAGACATTTGCCATTGATTGTGAAAGAAACCATTGCCGCCAGATGGACCTGTGTTTATTCCAACAGCGATAGTATCTGGATTACCTTGATAACATTCCACATAATGAGTAACACCACTTATTACATGTCCGGCAATTAATTTCGTGTAATATTGGATAAATACTGAATTTGAGACTACAGTTCCACATCCACTTTTAGATATTGCTTGTAATCTGAAATAAGTATTCGTATGAAAAGTATCAATTGCTAAAAAAGTATCTGTTTGAGATGCTAGATTTAGCCAGCTTACATTATTATTTGATTTTTGCCATTGATAAGTAAAACCTGTATCTCCACCGCTTGGCATTATTGAAATCCTTAAGGTATCTGCTACATCACCAAAGCAAACATTCTGATTTGAAGTTATTGTTGGATTCGTTAAAGCAGATCTTACTAATAACAACCCTGATTTAATAGTATCTTTCTTTGTTCCTGCACCAGCTGAATCTACAATACATCTAAATTTAGTATTGTTGGAAGTGAAAAGAATATTTCTAACGATTAAGGTATCGTTATTAATGCCAATATAAGATGGACTAGCAATAATTGAATTCCAGCCTGAAGCAGTTGAATCTTGCCATACAAATGTTGAGCCCGGTACTATTACATTTGTTACACGAAACATTGCAGAATCATTTATACAGACTTTTTGCTGATTTGGGAATATACCCATTTGAGCAAAATTTTG
>CAZYBY010000341.1:0-4732 GCA_964645385.1 uncultured Sphingobacterium sp. | reverse complement strand
AAAACATAGGTTGATTAGCAACAATACCAATACTTTTGCCAGCTAAACGAGCAAAACCAACTACAATATTTTCTGCGAAATTTTTATGTACTTCTAAGAAGGAATTTTCATCAATAACATTATTAATTACTTCGCGAATATCGTAAGGTTGGTTAGCATTTTCTGGGATAATATTATTTAATGCTTCGCGAGTTTCGGATCCATTATTTTCGTATGGAACACTTGGTGCTTTCTCCTCACAATTTTGAGGCATATAGCTCAATAGTTGTTTAATGTTTGTGATACATTCAATTTCGTTAGCACAAGAGAAATGTGTAACACCCGATTTTGTAGAATGTGTACTTGCTCCACCCAATTCTTCAGAACTTACTTCTTCGTGGGTAACCGTTTTTACTACGTTCGGTCCGGTAACAAACATATATGAAGTATTTTCTACCATCAAAATATAATCTGTTATTGCAGGTGAATATACTGCACCACCAGCGCATGGTCCCATAATAGCCGATAGTTGAGGGATAACTCCAGAAGCCATGGTATTTCTGTAGAAAATATCGGCATAGCCACCTAAAGAAACCACACCTTCTTGGATACGAGCACCACCAGAATCGTTTAAGCCAATTACTGGAGCACCATTTTGCATGGCTAGGTCCATAATCTTACAAATTTTCTCAGCATGAGTTTCTGAAAGTGAACCTCCGAATACTGTAAAATCTTGAGAGAATACATATACCAAACGGCCATTTACAGTACCGAAACCAGTAACTACACCATCTCCTAAATATTGTTCATTTTCTAATCCAAAATCTTTAGAGCGATGCGTCACTAGCATTCCGATTTCCTCGAAACTACCTTCATCTAATAGGAAATGAATACGTTCGCGAGCAGTTAATTTGCCTTTTTTATGTTGAGAATCGATACGAGCCTGACCACCGCCAAGCATAGCCTCTGCGCGCTTATTATTTAGCGCATTTATTTTAGAATCCATAGGGCTAAAATAGGAAAAAAATCTATTAGTCGTTAGATTTTAGTCGCTAGTCGTTAGCCGTTCGTCGGAGCGTCCTCGCTCCGACAATGATATATAAAAGTAAAAGTCGGAGCGAGGACGCTCCGACGAACGGAAGTCAGAGCGAGGACGCTCCGACGAACGGACGAATAACGAAGGACGAGGTACGAAGTACTATAAGAAAACATTTTGCCCCTTCCTCCGTTATCAGTATCTTTGATACAAATGACCCGAAATAAAACCTACATAATTGCTCTATTTAGCTCAATCTTCTTTGTGAAGGTGGCTTTATGCCTTGCAACGGTTTATTTTCAGTGTAATAATGAGAAGCTGATGAATTCTCTTATTATGCAGGTCGAAATTGAACACGATGATCATTCGAGTGAAAACATCAAAGATGTTTTCGCGAAAGAAATCAAATATACCAATCACCAAGTATTTGTTTCTTTAAACACAAAACAGTACAATTCTTACATCAATAGCTATATTGATTTTTCAAGCCTCTACCCAATAAATTCAAACTACACAGACGTAGTAACCCCGCCTCCAGAAGCGTAGTTTGTGTGCTTATCGGTCCCTGAGCGGAGCCGAAGGGCGTGTGTTCATGTTATACATCTAATATCTAACATCTCAATTCTTATTTCTAATATTTCATTTCAATGAACAAATATTTCCTTTGGAAAAACTTGCAGAAGGATTTACCTGCAAGTATCGTAGTATTTTTAGTGGCTTTGCCATTATGTTTAGGCATTGCTTTAGCTTCTGGCGCTCCACTTTTTGCGGGCTTAATTACAGGAATTATTGGTGGTATTGTAACCGCATCGATTAGTGGTTCGCAATTGTCAGTTTCAGGACCTGCCGCTGGATTAACAGTAATCGTGTTAACATCTATTGCAACGCTAGGTAGCTTTCAATTGTTTCTAGCAGCAGTGGTTATCGCTGGTGTAATTCAAATTATTTTAGGATTGATAAAGGCTGGTACAATTGGGAATTACTTTCCTTCATCGGTTATCGAAGGGATGCTTGCTGCAATTGGAGTTATATTAATCTTAAAACAAATTCCTCATGCAGTAGGGTACGACAAGGATTATCAGGGTGATTTTGATTTTAATCAAATTGACCATGAAAATACTTTTTCGTCTTTAGCATCAGCAATTGAATATTTTAATTTAGGTGCTGTGATCATAAGTATCACTGCAATTTTAATCTTAATTTTTTGGCCGAAATTAAAGAAGTTATCAGCAATTCCATCAGCATTAATTGTAGTCGTAGTAGGAATATTATTAGCTCAATTATTTCAAGGAACTAGTCTTGGACTTCAGGCAGATCAACGTGTTCAGATTCCAATTGTGCAATCAGCCAATGAATTTTTCGGCTTGTTTATAATGCCCGATTTTTCACAATTATTTACAAATAAACAGGTTTGGACAGTTGCCTTAACCATCGCAATAGTTGCAAGTTTAGAAACACTTTTAAGTTTAGAAGCTGTAGATAAATTAGATCCAATAAAACGTGTCTCGCCAACGAATAGAGAATTAATTGCTCAGGGTATCGGGAATATAACTTCAGGAATGCTAGGTGGATTACCTATGACATCAGTAATTGTTCGTTCATCAGCTAATGTGAACTCCGGAGCTAGAACTAAAATGAGTAGTATTTTTCATGGTGGATGGTTATTAATCGCATTATTATTTATTCCATTTATCATCAATTTAATTCCACTCTCAGCATTAGCTGGAATTTTATTGATGACAGGCTACAAGCTAGCAAAACCAAGCCTCATTAAAAAAATTTGGAACCTAGGTTGGGATCAATTTATTCCATTTATTGTTACTTTATTAGCTGTGGTTTTTACAGATTTATTGATGGGTGTTGGTATAGGATTAGCAATCGGTGTATTATACATTCTTAGAACGAATATGCGTAATCCATTTTTCTTCAAATTAGAAAAGTCTAACGGAAGCGATAGAGTGTACAGACTAGAACTTGCTCAAGAAGTTTCCTTTCTAAATAAAGGCGCAGTGCAATATGCTTTTACACATTTACCCGAAAATTCTAAAGTAATTATAGATGGTACAAATTCAAGATATATTGATCATGATGTTTTGGAAATCATTCATAATTTCAAAGACAATGCATACACCAAAAACATTGATGTTAACCTAGTGGAAATAAAAGATAAATATGAAATAGAGAAGTTTTCGCTTTAGGGTATTGAGTATTGAGTATTGAGTGAGAATTTAACCGATACTCAATACTCTAAATAACACACCACTATGGAATGTTTATTTATTTCCATAATAGGTAAGTTTACTATTAGAGCTGTGACCAAAATCACTCCAATATTCATTATAAGTTGCGATTACGGAGTCAGTGGTTCTTGATAAAACAATATTTTGACTGATCGTAGTTTTGTCGTTTGTATAATCCGGATATTTAAATACATATTCATTATTGTTGCTAAGTGAAGATAAATATCCTGTAAACTTATGTTGTAATTTTTTATCTTCTAATAAAATCAATCCATTCGAAAACGTAATAGTTAAAGTCGTATCAATATAATAGTTGGGAGGATTGTTGGAATTTATTTGTATTCTATTATGAAAGGTATACGAGCCTAGTAAATTTGATAAGTCATTGTAAAAAGTTGATAAATTAATTGTACTAAATTTTCGGTAAGAAGTTATTTTATTTGAGTTATAATATTTTATGAAATATGTTTTTTCTGAGGTGTTATTCTCTATGACAAATGAGTCAATAAAAGTCAATTGATTTGTATTATAATTTGTACCTATTGAGTAAGTATGACTTCCTCCTGGGTAGGTGAAATCTTTTTTTACAACATATTTAAAATTTAGTGGATCGATTAAATATAATTCACATTTAGTATACTCCTGCCATTGATTGTATTTAAACACGATAGTTATAGAATCTTTTTGATTATCGTTGTTTTTTGCAATAAGTTTTACTTTTCTGTCGAGATTGTTTGAAAATTCATGGCTTGGGTTTAATTCTGAACTTTTGACTCCATCTCCAAAATCCCAAGTTAAATTATCGAAATTTGTTGATTTGTTTACGAATCGAACAATGTTTGGAGAGTCTAAGTTTATGATAACATTAAAATCTGCAATAATTGGTATTGTAAAGATATCTATAAATCGATTAACACTTTTAGATCCAAATTTATTGTATGCTTTTAAGGTAACTTTATAGGTCTTATTTTTTTCAATTTTATAAGTTGGCTCGAAAGTATTAATTGAATCCTGACCATCTAAATACCAAATATAACCATCTGCTTCTTTAGATAAATTTTTAAGATTTAAACTTATAGAATGATCTGTATTTATAGTTGTAGTAATATAAAAATCTGGAATAGGCAATATTGTCTCAGCTGATTTAAGCTCATCTTCCTTCTTGCAAGAATTCATCAAAATAAAAATGAAAAGAAGCGCAGCTAGCTGTCTCATATTATGAATATATGAAAATTCTTCACAAAAAAAGCCTTAATTATTCATTAAGGCTTTTTTATCATCCCGAAAGGTATCGGGACCCATTACTCACTACCCATTACCCTAAAAAAGGATAACGGTAATCCTTCGCAGGGTCGAATGTTTCTTTTATTGTTCTTGGAGATACCCAACGCAATAAGTTGATCATAGAACCTGCTTTATCGTTGGTTCCCGAACCTCTTGCACCTCCGAATGGTTGTTGACCTACCACAGCCCCTGT
>CAZYBY010000340.1:0-3355 GCA_964645385.1 uncultured Sphingobacterium sp. | reverse complement strand
CCATACCACATTTATCCCACATAATTTTTCCTAATTTTTTGTGGAATGTATCAACCGATTTAGTTCCTTTAATATTGAACAACGTATCGATTTGTGCTTTTACTTTATTTTCTGCTTCAACAAAAGCTTCGTGGTTTGTATCGATAGCTTTTGTAGAAATTTCTTTAGATAAATAACTTCCGATAGTGTAAGGAATTACATAGTAACCATCTGCTAATCCTTGCATTAATGCTGATGCACCTAATCTGTTTGCACCATGGTCTGAGAAGTTAGCTTCGCCTAATGCATACAATCCAGGAACTGTAGTCATTAAGTTATAATCTACCCATAATCCACCCATAGTATAATGCACTGCAGGATAAATTCTCATCGGTTGTTCGTAAGGATTTTCACCAGTAATTTGTTGATACATATCGAACAAGTTTCCGTATTTCTCTTTCACTACTTCCTTACCCATACGAATAATTTCCGCCTCAGAAGCATTATGGATATTACGTTTGTTTGCTTCAACTGTACCGTATCTCTTAATGTTATAAGCGAAATCTAAGTAAACAGCCATTTTAGAAGCACCTACTCCGTATCCAGCATCACATCTTTCTTTTGCAGCTCTTGATGCAACGTCACGTGGTACTAAGTTTCCAAATGCAGGATATCTTCTTTCCAAGTAATAATCTCTTTCTTCTTCAGGAATATCGTTAGGATTACGAGTATCACCTTGTTTTTTAGGAACCCAAATTCTTCCGTCGTTTCGTAGTGACTCAGACATCAATGTTAATTTAGATTGATGATCACCTGAAACTGGAATACATGTTGGGTGAATTTGTGTAAAGCATGGGTTACCAAAGAAAGCTCCTTGTTTGTGTGCTTTCCAAGCTGCAGTAACGTTCGATCCCATAGCATTTGTAGATAAGAAGAAAACGTTTCCGTATCCGCCAGTACATAATAATACAGCATGTCCGAAATGTCTTTCTAATTTACCTGTTACTAAATCTCTTGCGATGATTCCTCTACATACTCCATCAATTTTAACTACATCTAACATTTCATGTCTGGTATACATTTTAACTGTACCCATACCTACTTGACGTTGTAAAGATGAATAAGCTCCTAATAGTAACTGTTGACCAGTTTGCCCTGCTGCGTAGAACGTACGTTGCACTTGAGTTCCACCAAATGAACGGTTAGATAATAATCCTCCGTATTCACGTGCAAAAGGAACACCTTGAGCAACACATTGGTCGATAATGCTAGAACTTACTTCTGCTAAACGATAAACGTTTGCTTCTCTTGCTCTATAGTCGCCACCTTTAATTGTATCATAAAATAAACGGTAAACAGAGTCACCATCATTTTGATAATTTTTTGCTGCGTTGATACCACCTTGTGCTGCAATTGAGTGAGCACGACGAGGCGAATCTTGAAAACAGAATACTTTAACTTTATAACCTAACTCGGCTAACGAAGCTGCCGCAGAAGCTCCAGCTAAACCAGAACCTACTACAATTACTTCTAAATTTCTTTTATTTGAAGGGTTTACCAATGGTACTGTAGAACGATATTTCGTCCATTTTTGCTCCAATGTTCCTTCTGGTATTTTAGCATCTAATACTGACATATCTTAGATTTTATTTTTTCGTGATAAATTATTTAATCCAACCAAAATGCATTGCGATTGGCATCGCTGCGAATAATAAAGGAATTACGATAGCATATACATATCCTACACTTTTAATCGCTGGAGTATATTTTTTGTGATTCCATCCCATTGATTGAAATGCAGAAGCCACACCATGCATTAAATGATAAGACAATGAAATACATCCAAGAACATAAATTAATACAGCTACTGGATTTTCAAACACTTCTTTCATTTCATTGAATAATGTTTCTTTCCCGCTAGTGATTTCATCTGTAAATCTGCTCACTACCCAGAAGTGGCGTAAGTGAATAATTAAGAAAATTAACAACAAGGTTCCTAATAATCCCATTGATCTAGAATACCACTTGCTATTTGCTGATGCGTTGCTAACAACGTATCCTACAGGTCTTGCTTTACGATTTTCAGCCCATAACATTAAGCCATCAACAATATGTGCTAACAGGCCTAACATTAATCCAACTTCAGCCGTTCGAATGACCCAATTTGTTCCCATAAACTCTGCCGCTTTCTCAAATTGATGCCCTCCATCATTCATGAAAATTAAAGCGTTAATGCCTGCGTGTACAATTAAAAAGGAAATTAATAAAAGACCTGTAATTCCCATTAGGTATTTCTTACCCAGAGATGTTTTAAACAGTTTACTATTACTCATAATGTGTGTTTTTTCTGATTTTTTACTGTTATCGCAAATGTATCTAATATGTAACATTCAAAAGGTAAATTTATAAATTTAGATTGATTCTAATTTAATTGCATTGGATTAATAAGCAATGTGTTTTAAAATCATAAAAAAATTAACCCTAAGAATATCAGGTATATATACTTATGCTAGAATAAATAAAAAACGAATTATCATAGCAAGGACATAAATATGTTCTAGCTATGATAATTATTAATGCTATTTATTTGCTTATAACGTGGCTTTATTTGCTTTTGTTTTTAGAAATTGAGGATAGCATAAGTTCTATTGCCGAGGAGTGGCATTAGTAGAATTTTAGTCAATAACTTTTATGAATTTTGCATTAAAATTAATCTCTGGTAAAACTAAAATAAATGATCCTTCATATAAACCCTTTAATTCAATATTTGCTTTATTGTTTTCTATTATAGCCTCTCCAGATTTTATTAATCTACCTTTCATGTCATAAATAGAAAATTCTATTGCCTGTTTACCTAAATTAAATACATCTATAGTAATTTTATCTGATGCTGGATTAGGGTGAATTTTCGAATTTTCGAATTTATATTTTTCAATGTTAATGGTTGAAACTACTGTTGTATCAAACCCATTTAAACTAATCTGCCATATCCCTCTTCCATAGGTTGCTGCTCGAAGTGTGTTGGATAGTTTGTGAATCTCCAGTTCTCGAACGCTAACATTTGGCAATTCTTTCCCGAATTTTACCCACTCCGTCATTGTTGAATCCTTGTAAAACACACCCATATCTGTTCCAACAAAAATTCTGTCTTTAGTGTTTTTTTGACAAACAATTGAATACATTCCAACATTAGGTAAGTTGTAAGAAATATTAGTCCAAGTATATCCACCATCATTGGATTGAAATACTTTATTACCATCTTCATAGCCCCATCCTACTGCATATATTCTATTGTGTTAATATTACTAATCGTAAAATTGTAAATAGATACTGGGGGGTGATTTAATTCAAGCCAATTTGCGCCTTGATCTACAGA
>CAZYBY010000339.1:0-4042 GCA_964645385.1 uncultured Sphingobacterium sp. | reverse complement strand
GAAGTAATTTGGTTAGTGTCAAAGTTAAAAGCAAGTAATATAATTTCGAAATGACATAAAAAAAGGGCCTTAACGGCCCTTTTTCTTTTAACTATAATTTATTCGATTATTGTTCCTGAATTCCATTTGGAATTAGTCCCGCAGCAATAGTTTTAAGCAAAGCTCCTGAACTGTTGTATCTATAAACATTTCCTCTTTGTTTGAAATCAATTGCATCAGCTAAGTATAGTTCATCACTTACTCGATCATAACCAATTCCGTAGTAATATCCCGAAATGAAGGCTGTTGTTGGTGCAGTTTGATCAGTTATGTTCAATTTAAAAACACCTGGCAGGAAATTGTATGAACTTAAATAGTAAAAGGTATTTTTAGCAGCATTAATTTTCATCTTATCTGGATGATCACCTTTTAGGCCAACTTGAATTGTAGCAAGAATGGTTTCGTTTGAAGGGTCGATTTTCACAAATTTTGCTTCTGTATCATCTTCAGAAGTATTAAAATCATCCCCATACGAACCTCTACAAAGTACCCAAACCTTACCATTAGCATCTACACTAATTGCTACAGGAGCATCTCCTACTTTAATTTTCTTAGTTTCAAGGTTTGTCGATAGATCAATAATACTAATCGTAGAATCTAATCCATAGCCTCCACAGTTGGCAACATATAATTTATTGCCGACAACACACATACCTTCCGGACCTGAACCTACGCTGATAGTACGTGTAATTTCATTAGTTGATAAGTTTATTTCTATTACAGAATTAGATTGCCAATCAGATACAAATGCTCTTGAAGTATCTTTGTTCACCATAAATCTTGGCGAGCTGAAACCTGTTATTGTATTTAATGAAACTGCATTTTTTGCAGAAATCACTTCAATTTTAGCTGAACCATTTAAAATGATATACGCCTTACCATTAATAATGTTTAATGATTGTGCTACATCACCAAGTGGTCTAGCGTTAACTGTTTCGAAAATGTTTGAAAACACTTTATCAGAATCTTTACTATACAAGTCGATACTTGCATTGCTCATTCCGAAACCTCCTTCATTTACAATATAGATACCCGATTTAAATAAATCTTCTGATGGCAATACCGGAGTTGCCGACTCTGGATCTTTGGAACAAGCACTTAATAAAATAGTAGCCCCAAATGCTACCGCAACAAATAAATTTTTCTTCATTTTTAATGATTTTTAGCGTTTAACTTATAATTGAAATTTATTCCAAACACTCTTGCCGGCATGGCTTGGAATGGTATTGATTCGTATGATGTATTAAATAAATTATCAACATAAACTCCAGTATTTATTACACTTGATTTATACTCAAAAGACCTTTGATATTTTAAATCGATTAATTGATAAGCTGGTAAAAACTCTGAATGGTCAGCTGTTGTATATCTATGCGAAACTCTATGGAAATTAAGGTTCAATCTATTTTTATAGAATTGATATGTAAGGTTTAAGCCCATCTTTTCTAATGGCACATAAATCAATTGTTTTCCTACGCTTTGGTCATTTATGTTTACAGCTTTATTATTGATAGCTTGTGTGTATGCATAAAATATCGTGGTTTTAATGGATTGTATATTAGAAAAAGTATAGACTATATTTTGATCAATCTCTAGTCCTTGCAATTTTACTTCTACTAAATTTTGAGGTGTCCAAATCCCATTTTCTATTGCAGAAGGTTGCCATAATATCCAATCTTTTACCATGGAATGATATACCGATAATGATGAAGTCCATTTGAACCTTCGGCTTTCTTTAATATAGTTTAAGCCTATCTCCTGCTCGAAACTTTTTTCTGCATTCAAATTAGGGTTTCCGCCTGGTACCCAATACAAATCGTTTAAACCGGGTAAGTTATAATTCTTAGAGAGTTTTAAATAAGGGACAAAGCCCAAAACACCTGATTTTATTAGGTTCAACTTAATACTCGAAGCGAAATATAAATTGTTTTTAAAGTGTTCTAGTCGATTATCAAACCTTAATAAAAATAGACTATAATATATATACTGAAGTTTATTAGACAAAGCCACCCTATCCCTTTTTCGATATTGATTATAATCCTCCACATATGCACCATCAAACACATATTGTAGCTTTAACTCATTATAAACTTGGTTACCTGATAATATGGAGTCTTTATTATTGAAATTCCATGATAAATTAAATTGCGCTTGATCAAAAAAACTTCTCGTATTGAATAAAACATAATTCTGATTATTCGTATTGATTCTGCTTACATATCTTAATTGTTCTCTAGTAAAACCTATAAGTGAATTGATTTTATGATGATTGTTTAATTGATATTTAAAATTCAAAACACCTCTATAAGATTTATCTAATTGATAATTAGTTCGACTACGATTATATATCGCAGGACTCAAATTACGATCACTCTCTTGATACCATTGATGTAAATCTATACTTTGTCGTTTAGATCGATAGAATAATGATTGTACAATAGCAATTTGATTCGACTCTGAATTGATTTGTTTCTGAAGGGGTTTACCTAATTCTGAACGATTATTATAGTTGTAATTGTTTTTATATTGATTAATGTTTAATGATGTTTGGCTTGAAATCCATTTATTGCCTACTTTGAAATTTATTGAATAATCAGCATTATTCAAGCTATTATAGTTCAAACCAAAGCTTATAAATTTCGTATCAAAATGTGGTTTGTTTTCTAATTCAATTACACCTGCTAGCGCAGAATTTCCATACGATGCTGTGCCACCACCTTTTGTTAATGTAATTTCATCAGCATTATTTACAGAAAGTATAGAAACATCATTCATATTTAACATTGGAGATCCAATGCTTAGGCCATTCCAAATTACTTTACTTTGTGAAGAATTTGCACCACGAATGCTCATTACAGAAGATCCTGAAGCACCATAAGATTTGAATTGAATACTTGAATTCTCTTGTAAAAAACGAGCTAGTGTTTGAGTTTGAGCAAAAGATAATCTTGTACTATCGAAATCATCGTTAATGTTAACAAAGTACACCTTATAGGTTTTTACTTCAACTTCTGAAATATTGAGCGTGTCATTTATATGTATTGCACTTGCTGATGATCTTATCATCAACATCAAAATACATACATATAAAAACCACTTTTTCATGCTAAATAAATTAAATAGCTATGTGGTAAAAAAGGTTATAATACGTTGTGTGAAAACGAATGATTACCCAAGCTTCAATCCACGAAAGCTATGATATTAATGCATCGGCAGGTCTTCTGACTTACTCTTTTGTTTCGCCTTCCCGAATTTATCAGTGGCTAGATTGAAACAAATCTTTTAGAGCTTACAGCAGCGGGACTGTTCTGGATTCTCACCAGATTCCCTTTTAATTCCGACCTCAATCGGAAACCAAAGCACTGCAAAAATAGGAATTAAATTTAGATATA
This sequence comes from uncultured Sphingobacterium sp., assembly GCA_964645385.1. Taxonomy (GTDB): domain Bacteria; phylum Bacteroidota; class Bacteroidia; order Sphingobacteriales; family Sphingobacteriaceae; genus CAJBVG01. The sequence continues at coordinate 611 of CAZYBY010000339.1, read as the reverse complement.
TCTCGATGTGAAGAATTATTTAATCTTCGTTCTTTGCGTGTTCCATTAGCCTGTGCGACAAGTCTTTACCTAAGTATCTATCGATTATGTTATGCACAATGTATAAAATTGGCGTAACACTTAGGGCAACAATAAACTTGTAAATATAACCTACTAATCCCACAGCGATAACTTGTTTAACGGTCCAATTCCCTCCTATATAAAATGCAATATAAATAACAACAAAACTATCTATTAACTGAGAAACTAAAGTCGAACCTGTAGCTCTCAACCATAAACCTTTATCACCAGTTTTCTTCTTAATCCAATGAAATATACTTACATCGATTAATTGACTAACAAGAAATGCGGTTATCGATCCCACAATAATCCATAATCCTTGTCCTAATATATTATTATAAGCATGATCCATATTGATAATGGTACCATCCGCTAATGTTTTATTTATCCAAAAGCCAGCTGGTACAAGATTCATCGAACCATAAACGGTAATAAAACCATAGGCTATCATTACCACAGCTACATATGATAAGGTCCTCACCCCTTTCTTACCAAAATATTCATTAATTAAATCTGTCATGATAAACACTATAGGCCAGTTTAGTACTCCG
>CAZYBY010000338.1:0-1744 GCA_964645385.1 uncultured Sphingobacterium sp. | reverse complement strand
ACGGCATGGAGAATCTTACGATTACCATCTATTACCGACCAAATCTTTATTAAAGCTCAACGCATTCGCACCCTCGAAGAGAAAAAGGTGAGTAAGGTGGATGAAGGGATTATACCTGAATATGTAGGCATAATAAATTATTGCATAATTGCGATGATTCAGTTAGATATGGCCAATAATGATACAGATTTGGAAATAGACCCAGCTAGAGTGAGTGAATTATTTGATCAGAAAGCAAAACTGACCAAAGATCTGATGATGGACAAAAACCACGATTATGGTGAAGCTTGGAGAGATATGCGTTTAAAATCTCTAACAGATTTAATTTTGATGAAATTGATGCGTGTTAAACAAATTGAAGATAACCTAGGTTCTACTTTAGTATCAGAAGGAGTTGAAGCTAACTATCAAGATATGCTTAACTATTCTGTGTTTGCACTTATTAAATTAGATTATAATCAACAATAATAATTATGATAAAACTTAGCAGATACTTAGTCGGGATTTTATTTATTATTTCAGGATTAATAAAACTAAACGACCCTATTGGTTTTTCAATAAAACTAGAAGAGTACTTTGTCATATTCGGAATGGATTGGCTGAGTCATTATGCTCTTTCGTTATCGGTAATTATTTGTGCTGTAGAAGTGGTATTAGGTATTGCATTGTTGCTAGGCATCATGCAAAAACAATTGGCTTGGGTATTATTATTGCTTATTATTTTCTTTACTTGGTTAACAGGTTATTCTGCTATAACTAATAAAGTAACTGATTGTGGATGCTTCGGAGATGCTATTAAATTAACACCTTGGCAGAGTTTTTCAAAAGATGTAGTGTTGATGTTTTTTATTGCCATCATCTTTATTAATCGTAGAAAAATTCATTCTAGCTTAAGCTTAACAAAACAAATGATTTATGTTTTATCGGCTTATGTAATTACAATATGTTTAGGTATATACAGTGTGATGTATTTACCAACAATAGACTTCTTACCTTATAAAGTGGGAAACAATATTCCAGAGTTAATGCGTATACCAGACGGTGCTCCTCGCGATTCTTTTGAAACAAAGATGATTTACGCGAAAGATGGAAAAGAACAAGCATTTACTTTGAAAGATTACCCTTGGCAAGATAGTACTTGGGTATGGGTTCGAACAGATAATATTCTTATTAAGGAAGGCTATCATCCAAAAATTAAAGACTTAAGAATTTCTGATGCAGATGGCAATGATTATTCTGAAGATATTATTAAACATCCTGATTATTTATTATGGGTAGTTTCGTATGATCTTGAAAAAACAAACAAAGATGCATTCAATAAAATAAATGCACTAGCGAATGAGTTTTCAAAATCATTAAAAATTAGAACTATTGGTTTAACTTCTTCAAACGATATTATTACTGAAAATTTCAGACACGATAATAACTTAGCATTCCCATATTACTATTGCGATGCAACTACACTGAAAACAATGGTGCGTGCGAATCCTGGAATTTTGTTAGTACACAATGGAGTAATCGAAGGGAAGTGGTCGCACAGAAGTTTGCCTAGCTACGAAGAACTAACTAAGCTATTGAAAAACTAATGTTTCAGTATTTCATTCGTAAATCATTTTATGGTCTATTAGTGATGATGGGTGTAGTAACCATCGTGTTTATGCTTTTCGCTATTTTACCAGGAGATGCAGCTCGAATGACGCAAGGACAAAGAACCGATGTGGCATCATTAGAGGCTGTTCGAAAA
>CAZYBY010000337.1:0-3411 GCA_964645385.1 uncultured Sphingobacterium sp. | reverse complement strand
ATTTCAAACCAAGATTTGATGATCCACGAGTAGGATATTTCATGCAACAGATAGAAGACATGACTTCACAATCTGCTACTCCATATCGTGATGTTATCAATCGCTGGAACCTAGAGAAAAAAGATCCATCAGCTGCCCTATCAGAACCTGTTGAGCCAATTACTTGGTGGATTGAAAATACTACACCTGTAGAATTCAGAGAAACAATTAAAGCAGCTGTATTAACTTGGAACATTGCATTTGAAAAAGCTGGTTTCAAAAATGCAATTCGTTGTGAAGTGCAATCAGATACTGCATCATGGGATGCAGGGGATATCCGTTACAATGTATTGCGTTGGACATCTTCACCATTCCCTCCTTTTGGTGGTTATGGTCCTAGTTTTGTAAATCCTAGAACAGGACAAATTCTAGGAGCTGATATTATGCTTGAGTATGTTTTCTTTACAAACAGATTAAAGCAAGAAAAATTATTCGATGCAGCAGGTTTAAACTTAATCGATGAGTTCCCAGAATTACATGCTAACAATCAAGTATGTGATATTGGAAGTTATTTCACACAAGCTACACAATTTGGAAATGTTGCTTTATCAGCATACACTGCTAGTGATTTGGAAAAAAGCGATTACATTAAACAATCATTATACTATTTAGTATTACATGAGGTTGGACATACGTTCGGGTTAAACCACAATATGAAAGCAAGTCAATTGCACGACCCAGCCTCTATTAATAACAAAGAGTTAACGATGAGAGTTGGTTTAACAGGATCAGTAATGGATTATCCTGCAGCGAATGTTTCTTTGGATAGAACTAAGCAAGGACAATACTTTACAATGAAACCAGGTCCTTACGATTTATGGGCAATTGAGTTTGGATATACGCCTTCATTAAACGATCCAAAAGCTGAAGCAGATCGTATGAAAAAATTACTAAGCAGATCGAACGAACCTCAATTAACATTTGGTAACGATGCAGATGATATGCGTGCCCCAGGCAAAGGTATCGATCCAAGAGTAATGATTAATGATTTAAGTTCTGATGCAATTACGTATTCAATAGACAGAATGAAATTAGCTAACAATTTATTAAAAGGATTGAAAGCTAAATACATTAAAGAAGGACAATCATACCAAGAATTACGTAATGCATATTTAGTAACAACAGGAGAGTATGGAACAGCAGCGGGAGTAATCTCTCGTTATATCGGCGGGGTATACGTTGATAGAAGTTTCCCTGAACAAAAAAGCACTTCAAAACCAATGGCACCAGTACCAGCAGCAGATCAAAAAAGAGCAATGAAAGCATTGAACGATTATGTTTTTGCTCCAAATGCTTATGATATGCCAGCGGACTTCTATGCTTACTTACAATATCAAAGAAGAGGATTTAATGGAGGAAACGAAGATCCAAAAATCCATGATAGAATTTTGAATATTCAAAAAGGTGTACTTTCACATTTATTGAGTGCAAACGTTACAAAACGTATGACAGACATTCAATTAATTGGTAATACTTATACTTTGAATGATATGATGAGAGAACTGACTGAAGGAATTTTCAGAGCAGATTTAGCAGGTAATGTTAATTCTTATCGTCAGAATTTACAATTGGAGTATGTAAATAACCTAGTTTCTGCTATGAAATCTGACGCATACAGTTACCAAGCACAATCGAATGCTATGGCACAATTGAAATCGATTAAAACAATGATGGCTACAGCTGGCGGAAATGCTGATACAAAAGCTCACAGAGATCACATTGTTATGGAGATTAATCACGCATTTGAAAAATAGGAATTTCGAAGATTCAAATTTATAAAAAAGGTTCTCCATGAAAACGGAGAACCTTTTTTTATGCACGAATAATTAAGTTCTGAAAAATTTACCAAAATGGTAAATTTTAATTTATATTTGTTTAATACAATTAAATTATTGCTGTGAGGATTATTGCGAGAAAAGTGTTGAGGGAATATTGGGGGAAGCATAATGATGTTGAATCAGCTTTAAAATCTTGGTATTCAGAAGTTGAAAAATCTGAATGGAATTCACCAAATAGTATCAAGGTTGAATATCCTAATGCAAGTATATTATCTGATAATAGAGTTGTTTTTAATATAAAGGGTAATAAATACAGGCTTATCGTTAAAATAAACTATGATTTCAAAATCGTTTGGATTAGATTTATTGGTACTCATAGTGAATACGATAAAATAAATGCTAATACGATATAATATGAAATATAAAGTAATAAAAACTAGAAAAGAATATAAAGAAGCGTTAGCTCGAGCTGAAAAACTTTTCGATGCAAAAAAAAACACTACCCAGGGTAATCAACTTGAATTATTAACACTTCTAATTTCTAAATATGAAGAGGAGCATTTCCCTATTGAAAATCCAGATCCAATCGAGGCCATTAAATTTAGAATGGAACAATTAGGCATGAAACAGAAAGATTTAGCAAACACAATTGGTTTTGATAGTCGTGTAAGTGAAATTTTAAATAAAAAAAGAAAATTAACTCTAGATATGATTCGTAAGATTAGTTATGAACTCGATATTCCTACTTCAATTTTAGTTAAAGAATATTAAAAAGGTTCTCCTTAAAAACGGAGAACCTTTTTTTATGGACTGATTATTTTAAATTTTAGTCCATTTTTTTACTAACACAATTGCATTTGCAATGATTCTGACTTTATATACCCCATCTGAAATATTATTTGCATCTATGTTAGTGTAAAACATCCCATCATTTTCGTGATATACATTTTTACTATACACAATATTCCCATCTAAGTCTACAACTTGAATTAGAACCTCACCTTCAGGAAGCTCTTCTATTGCAATATTAGTAGCTCCAGCACTTGGGTTAGGATATATTTTACTTTGAACAATTTTAAAATCACTAGCAGGCATTCGGTCGACAACGAATGTTTGTGATTTAGTAACTTTTGAACTGAATAATACTACTACAGCGAGTAATATTATCATTAGGCTTTTGTTTTTCATTTGAGTTAATTTTTTATTTATCTAAATAAATTTTACGAACAATTTTTTGTGATCCTTGAGCGAATTCAATTAAATAAGTTCCATTTTCGAATGCACTTAGGTTATATGTTTTTTCATATACACCAGATTTATAATCATTAATTGTTTCTGTTTTTATTTGCTTTCCTTCTTCATCATATATTGTAATTTTTACTGGAGAAGAATTTGAAAAGTTGAAACTTAAGGTAAGTTGATCTTTAGCAGGATTTGGAAACATTTTTATTTCATCAGATTTAGTAACTCCAATTTTTTTAAGATCTTCTGAACTTGCTTGCATCATTTTTACGACCGTTCTTTTCTCACCATCGTTAAATGTAAATACTTGAGCATCTTCATCTCTATCTGAGTTTATATGAAATTGGAATGC
>CAZYBY010000336.1:0-7374 GCA_964645385.1 uncultured Sphingobacterium sp. | reverse complement strand
GTATCTAATCCATTTAAATCTGGCATCTGTACGTCCATCAAGATAATATCGTAATGATTCTGATTTAATTTTTCAAGCGCTATCAGTCCATTATTAGCAATGTCCATATGATAGCCAGCTTTTTCGATTACTTTTTTAATTAATAATTGATTTACTAAATTATCTTCAGCAAGCAATATTCGTAATATTCCATCCTTTTTCACAGAATCCATAAGAGCAAAAGTTTGTTGTTGTTGTTGTTGTTGTGTTGGAGTTGTTATTTCAAAAATAGTTAAATATCTTTCATGAAGAAAGATTTTCCTCGCATATTTTATGATTCGATTAGCAACGATTAATGATTTACCTTCCATAGTTGAAATTTATAACCAGACTATACCACTAAGATACGTCACTGCCGACCTTAGTCCTGTTACTGTAAACAGTAGAATTGAATGGTTTAATCAATTTAACGAAAAACGCCCCCTTTGGGTTTCAGAAAACGACGGAAACATTAGCGGATGGGCTAGTTTAAGAAATTTTTATGGCCGCCCAGCATATGATAAAACAGTAGAAATTGGGATTTATATTCACGAAAAATACCGTAAATTAGGAATAGGCGAAGAATTACTTCTTCACGCTCATCGCGAATCTCACAAAATAAATATCGAAAACATCTTAGCATTCGTCTTTGCAAATAATGTTGGAAGTGTAAACTTTTTCAAAAAGCATGGATACCTTGAATATGGTTTATTACCAAAGGTTGCAGAGATTGATGAAAAGAAAATAGACTTAATGATATTAGGCTATAGCCTATAAAAAAAGTAGCCCCGATCTCCATCGGGGCCACTAACCTAACTAACCTAAATTATTGAAAAACCACTCTTGTGAAGTGTCCTGTAAAAGGCATTTAATCTATTAACGTATTATCTACCGATTTAGTTTTACCAAACCATTTTTGTTTTAAATTAGTCACCAATAAGTACATTACTGGTACTAAAATCAACGTCAAGAAGGTTGCGAAAATCAAACCGAAGATCATTGTCCATGATAATGGACCCCAGAAGGCTACGTTATCACCTCCAAAGTAAATGTGCGGACTGAAATGCGTTAATAATTCAGCAAAGTCCATGTTTAGACCTACAGCTAATGGAATTAATCCCAATATAGTAGCGAATGCTGTTAACAATACTGGTGTCATACGAGTTCTACCCGCTTCTAACACTGCATCGTAAGTCGACATACCTTGAGAAACCATGAGGTCGGCGAATTCAACTAGCAAAATACCATTTCGTACTACGATACCTGCTAATGCGATAATACCAACTCCCATCATTACCATCGACATTGTCATTTTAAATATTGTGATACCTAATAACACCCCGATAATACTGAAGAAAATCTCACTTAATATAATCACCGGTTTACCAATAGAATTGAATTGCGTCACTAAAATCAATAAGATTAATCCGAACGATACAAATAATGCTGTTCCTAAGAACTTCACTGTTTCCATTTGTTCTTCTTGCTCCCCTGCCATTCTAATGCTTACATTGCTTGGTGCATTAAATTGATCTAACTCTGTTTTAATGTTTGCTACAACTTCATTCGGATTATAAGCATTTAATACGTTTGATGATAAAATGATGATACGTTTTTGTTGCTTACGTTTAATACCTCCGTAAGTGTTCACGTATTTAATATCAGCAAATGATGATAATGGAACCTGACGAATCATACCACCCATACCCATATCTCTGTAAGTAACACTCATGTTTTTCAACACATCTAAATTATTGCGTTGATCTTCTTGAGCTCTTACATTGATTTCATAATCATCTTTTACATCACGGAATTTAGAAACTTCTTTACCATATAAAGCAGTTCTTAGTTCCATTGCAACTTGTCCAGTAGAAATACCTTCTCTATTCGCACGTTCACGGTCGATATCAAAAATGATTTCTGGTTTATTATTTTGAAAATCTGATTTCAACTCTTCAACCCCAGCAATATTTTTCATTGCTAAGAATTTTTTCAATCTAATTGAAGTAGAAACTAATGAGTCTAAATTATCACCAGTAATTTCAATTGAAATTGGTTTTGCAGTAGGCGGACCAGATTGTTCTTTCGTAACTGAAATTTCTGCACCTGGAATACCTTTAACAGCATCACGAATTTTATCCAAGTATTGTGATGTATTTACACCTTTACGCTCCCCGAATTCTACGAAAGCTACCGATACTTTTCCTCTATTCGGATAATTTCCTTGATCTTCATCTTGTGGATCTGTTACACCTACAGTTACGTTAGAGATTATTGATGATACTACAGGATTATCTTTTCCTACAACTTTCATCACTCTATTTTCAACATCCTTTATAACTTCATTTGTGTACGATTGATCTGTACCTACTGGTAAGCTTACATATACATAAACAAAGTTTGGATCACCCGAAGGGAAGAATACAAATTTTGGAGTTCTAACCATCATGAACATTATTGTTAAGAAGAACAATGCAATTGTACTTCCGATCATTGTCCACGGACGGTGTAATGCCCAATCTAATTTCTTAGCATACCAGTTTTGGAATTTAGGCCATGCATGATTTTGGAAATTGTATACAACTTTCTCTAAATAAAAATGATGTAACAAATAGAAACCTGCAATAAATACTACTAAGTTACCAAAACCAAAATTGATTAAGTAAGCAACAAAGGCAACACCTGCCATGATGTACAAGTTTTTCTTAACCGATTTATCGAACTTAGGTTTATCATCACTATGTGTATGTGGTTTCATGAAATCTACCGCAAACACTGGGTTGATGATATATGCAACTAATAAAGATGCTAATAATGTAATGATTAATGTTACTGGTAAGTAGAACATGAATTTACCAATAATTCCTGGCCAAAATAATAAAGGCACGAATGGAGCTAATGTTGTTAATGTTCCAGAGAATACTGGTAAAAACACCTCACCTGTTGCTTGTTTAGCAGCTTTCTTAATAGGTAGTTTACCATTATCAAAAATACGGTGAGTATTCTCAATTACCACAATCGCATCATCTACTACGATCCCTAATCCCAATAAGAATGAGAAAAGTACGATCATATTCATCGTATAACTAAAACCGAATAAGCCTCCTAAAGCTGGCATCGCGATAAATGCAATACACATTGAAAGCGGTACGGAAAGCGCTACGAAAATTGCATTCGTAACTCCCATAAAGAACATCAAGATAATCGTTACTAAAATAAATCCGATGATAATCGTATTTATCAAATCGTGTAAAGTAACACGTGTTTTATTCGATTGATCTCCTGTGATAGTTACATCTAAGCCTTTCGGAAATTCATTCGCTTTCATTTCATCAACGATCAAACGAATTTTATCCGAAGCTTCAATTAAGTTCTCTCCACTACGTTTTTTAACGTTAAGCGTGATTACATTTTTACCGTATAAACGCGCATAACTTTCTTGTTCTTTAAAACCATCAACAACTGTAGCGATGTCTTTTAAATATACAGAACCACCGGTAGGCGTTTTAATAATTGTATTTCCAATTTCTAAAGCATTAGGAAATTCTTTCTTCACATTTAATGTTCTACGAACACCGTCCACTTTAATAGTACCTCCAGATGCTGAAATATTTTCATAACCAATGGCACGCTCAATATCTGTGAATGATATTTGTGCAGCTGTCATTCTATTCAAATCAACATTAATTTGAATTTCTTGTTCTAATGCACCAACAATATCAACACCTGAAATCTCTTTTAATCCTTCTACTCTATCTTTTAAATCATCAGCATAATCTTTCAGCTTCTTCAAATCGTAATCTCCTGAAATATTCAAGTATAAGATAGGAAGGTCTGAAAGGTTGATATCTATTACATCCGGTTGAGATGGCAAATTCGAAGGTAGATCCGTTTTCGCTTTATCAACTGCATCTTTTACACGTTGCTTCGCTTCTTTAATATCAACGTTTGTGTTAAATTCTGCTGTTATAAATGAGAAATCTTGATAAGAGTTAGAAGTGATTTTCTTCAAACCTGGAGTAGATTTCAATTGCTTTTCTAATTGCTTTGTCACCAAGTTCTCCATGTTCTGTGGAGAAGTACCTGGATAAATAGTTCTCACAAAAATCTTTGGAATAGTGATTTCTGGGAAGTTCTCCTTAGGTAAACTTTGGTAAGCAAAATATCCAATCACGAATAACAATACCGTTATTACGTAAATAGATGTTTTGTTATCTATGGCCCAACTCGAGGGCTTAAATTCTTTGTGTTCGTCTATCATCTTTCTGAATTTTTAGATGCGTGAATTATAATTTAACTAAATCACCTTCATTCAAATCTTGGTAACCAACAGTGATGATTTTCTCACCAACCGATAAACCAGATAAAATTTCAGCAGTACCACGGTAAACTTGTCCAACCTTAACAACAGATTTTTTTACTGTCAATTTACCAGCATTTTCTACTACAGTATATAAATAGTTACCTGCTTGGTCTGTTTGAATAATGTTCATTGGTACAGTAATCGCTTTGTTTGTTTTGTAATCAATGATTTTCAATACACTGATCATATTCGGACGATATTCTGGGTTGTTACTTAAATTAACTTCTACTTTGAAAGTACGACTAACAGGATTAATTGCTTTCGCAGCGAAATTGATTTTCGATGAAATTTCTTTCTTCAAATCTGGGAATGCAACTACAACCTCATCGCCTGCTGATACAGTGTTTAAATAGCTTTCAGCTAATTCACCAGTAGCCTTTAATTGACTCGAGTTAATAACACGGAAAGCCGGACGTGCACCATTCACCATCTCACCTTCTTTTACATCTGCTTGATCCACGATACCATCAATTGGAGATTTGATATTTGTATTATCCAATTGCTCTTTTGCAGTAGCTAAACTGTTTTCTAAAGCTTCCTTATTATTCTTAGCTTGCAAGTACGCTACTTCTGTACCTATTTTTTGATCCCAAAGATTTTTTTGCTTGTTGTATATAGTAGTTACAAGTTCTAAACGAGTTTTCAACTCTTCGATGTTTTTGGCAATAATTGCATCATCAATTTTAGCTAATATTTGTCCTTTTTTCACTTGTTGACCAACTTGAGCATATACTCTTACAATTGGGCCCATACTACGAGGGAATACATTAATATTTTGATCAGATTGAACCTGACCATGTACCTCTACATAGTGTGTAAATTCTTTAGCTGTGATTGTATCAATCGCAACATATTTCATTTTTTGATTTTCTTCTGGATTCTCTTTCGCAAGTTCTGCTTCTAAATCAGCAATCTTCTTGGTGATATCTGAATGTTCTTTTTTTAATTTTTCGAGCTCAGCTTTCTTATCTGTGTGTGCTGATTTACCACATGCAACAACAATGCTTGCAGCTGTAAGTAATATTAAAATACGTTTCATATCGAATATAAATTTCTAGGTGTTAAGATTATTGTATTTTTCCAAATGCTTTGTCCAATTCTACTTTTGCAATTAATGCATCATATAACGAACTGATATAATTTGTTTCTGCTTCTTTTAATGATGTTTCAGCTGTAGTTACTTCTAAACTCGAACCAATACCTTGATCGTATTTAGCTTTTGCAACTCGAAGAACTTCTTTTGCTAAATCCATATTCTTACGTTGATTATCAAGTGATCTAACACTATTGTTGTAAGAAATTTGAGCTTGCTTACTTTGTAAGTTTAATGCGTTCTCTAAATTAGTTACATCATTCTTCGACTTCTCTAATGTTAGTTTAGCTTGTTTTGTTTGATAATATTTTTTACCAGAACCAATAATTGGTATGTTTAACTGTAATCCAACAATAGATGTAGGAAATGCCTTATCAGTTAATTTGTCGAAATCATTATTTTGATAATTTCTAGAAATGTTACCGAAAGCTACTAAACTTGGAGCATGCGTTACAATATTTCGTCTGTAATCAAGTTCATTTAATTTCATAGAAGTTTTCAATAATTGATATTCAACACGATCTTCTGGAGATAAAACTTGATTAGATTCTAACATTGCATTTAATTGAATAGATTCTAACTTATCTGTTAATATCAATTCATCATTTACTGGCATTCCTATTTGGAATTTCAATAAAGATGTACTTAAATCAACCATTTTAGCAACATTTTCACGTTCAGTAGTTAAATTATTAAACAATACACTTAAACGATCGAAGTCTACTTTTTCAGCAAAACCATTATCAAAATAGGCTTTAGTATCATCTAAAGTTTTCTTTAAACGAATAATATTTGCATCTAGTAATTCTAATCGTTTGCGATTAACTAAAACTGAATAATACGCTTTTGTTACGGCTACATTTGTTTCAATTTTAGTACGTGCTAAGGCTTTAATCGTAAGATCTTTGTACACTGAAGACGCTTTCAAACCGATTAAATAGTTCCCGTCAAATAATAATTGTGAAATTTGAATTCCATAATTCGCAGTGTAATTAGTACCGAATTTTGCTTGAATAAATTCTGGATAAGTACCAGGAGCAGCACCAGTAAGTGGTGAGATAAAATTCGGAATAGTCTGTGTAGGAATATCTATAAACTTCTGTATAGCTGCAGAACCAGTTACCTGAGGTAAACCGATTGCTACAGTTTCTTTCACTTTGTTTTTAGAAATTTCAGCATCTAAAGCCGCGTTCTTAATGTCGTGTTGATTTTGGTAAGCATATTCAATTGCTTGTTGTAAGCTAAATTGATTGCTTTGTGCAAACCCGAAGTTTGAAACTCCAATTATTAACAACACCAGGTATATGATTCTATGTCTCATAACTATTGTGTAAGTATTTATTTTTTTAAGGATGTATTATTATAATGATTAATTAATGCTAAACCTTTTTCGTTTACTAAACCGTGTAAGAAATGCAAAGTTAATTCTTGCATTACTTCATGAAAGTGAAAGTCGCTAGGTGGATAGATATCGTAGTTAAACGTCATATCTACCTGCTCTAAACGCATTTTCGCGAGTATATCTATATTGAAATTATCTCTATAAATACCTTCGCTAATTCCGCGTTTCATGTTATCTATAATTTTAGTTTTTACGAATTCATTTCTGAACACACGAAATTCCATCCAAGCTTTTGGATGGTATTTTTGTAAATCGTAAAACATAATGGGATTAAAACTGCGAATCATTTCGCCCATATTTTGATTTACGGCGTACATTTCACCAATTGCATCTGGACTAGCCGGACCAATACATTGTTCCATTACAGTGCAATGCCTAGAAATATTGAATTTTGTAACCGCCGAAACGAGTTCATCTTTATCGGGGTAATGCTGATAGATTGTTTTTTTCGAAACTCCGAGATGTTTCGCAATATCATCCATAGTGATGCTCCTGATC
>CAZYBY010000335.1:0-1820 GCA_964645385.1 uncultured Sphingobacterium sp. | reverse complement strand
TATGTCTGGAATTAAGAACTTTACAGTAGTAGCTCAATCAATCAAAAACAAATCAGATGGACTAATTGCCTACGTCAATTATTTAACTGATGAAAAAGTACCATCACATAAAAACACGAAGATTTTTCCAGTTTTTGAAACTATTGCAAATGACCCTGAACGTTTTTTGAGCCATACAAGATTTCAAATAGCCCGAATGGAAAAAGAATCGTCTGGAAGATTATTCTCAAATTATGGTCAATCTTTTGATTTCGTCCTTCCTAAGACCATTCAACCTACGCCGGAACAATGGAAAGAAATAACAAAAGACCTTATAAAAGTGATGCATAAAGAGGTTTTTAGACAAGATTCCGAGCCAGTTCCTGACCCGGAAACTGGAAAGGTCAAAAAAAACTTGAATTATAAAAAAGAGATTCCAGATGTATTTTCATTTGCAAAAAGAACTTTTTGCAACATACACCAACAAGAAAAATCGCACCTGAATATGATTATTCCAGCGGTTTACGCTGGTGAAAGACTATAACAAGTATACAGGAAAATGTTTTTAAAAGAAATGAAAAAACAGTTTAACCTGTCGGTCTTAATGCACTGTAAGATGGATTACAAAGCATATAAACCTGAAAATGTTAAACTTGGAAGAAGAAAGCCAAGAAATCAATATTTAGCTGAAAAAGCTGCAGATGCAGCTGAAAAAGCCAAAAAGCAATTACTGGAACAAGAGAAACAAGCAAAATCGACCATTCAAGATCTGATCTATGACGCTGAGATCGATCTGGCCGTTGCTGCAGGGCAGCAGCAGGCCGTTCTGGCCGAGATCATCACGCATGGCGTGGAAAGCCTCACTGACAAGCAAAAAGCTCTTGTACCGGCTGAAATCGAAGCAGAGAAACAAGCTTTTTCATTGAAAAAGATGGTTGAAGATTTTCAGAAACTAGCCGAAAAAGCCGTTACTTGGGTAACGTCAATAATCATTAAAGCTGATGAATTGGACATTTCATCGAATAGACAAGAAGTTATATCAGTCATGACAGATATAGAGCAAAACCCTCTATATAATGAGAATATTGGTAATGAAGTTGAAAGAGTATTAGATGCGTATGAACAAGAAGTTGAAGATAAACCAGAATTTAACCCGGTTTCGGAAAGAAGGCGTAAAATCAAATACAAATAAAAGTGCGAAGCACAACCAGATGCTTTTTAAACCCCTTTATGGGGTTTTGTTTTTGTAGTATTTTCGATAACTATCAAGAAACTCTTGTAACTGATCAAGTCTGTTATAAACAGCCATATCATCGCATTTTCCAGTTCTGGAAATTGCGTAAAGCTCTTTAAACTCAACTAAAATTGAGTTATATGCATTTAAATGTTTTTCATCTGTAATGATGTTTCTAACATCATCCCAGTCATGTTTTTGGAAATTATATATTCGACACATTATTCACCTCCTAAGTCAAATTCAGTTTGAACGGTTTTTGTTCCATCCGCTTTATAAGTAATGTTCATTTTGATTTCAGCGTATTTTTTTCTACGGCTGTAAATTTCTTTCCAAGTTCCTTTACCGAAAAGGTTAGGGTTTGGCATGAAAGTCCCACGCCCTACGGGCTGTATAATGTCTTTCTCTTTTAATTTCTGTAAGTAATTTGCAAAGGTTTGTGGTTTTAAACCAAGCTTTTCACAAATCATATCCTTAGCATATTTACTAAGGTTAATTAAACCATCATAGTTCATTTGCTTCATAACTTCATACAAAATGGAGTTATTAGGCAATTCATATATTCTGTTTAAATCATCAAGGTAGAGCTTTATATATTCAGGTTCCG
>CAZYBY010000334.1:0-2331 GCA_964645385.1 uncultured Sphingobacterium sp. | reverse complement strand
TAGCATATTTCCCTGCGTAGAATATTGGAAAACTAATAGTTCCATTCGCATCAGAAGTAGTTTCATATGTAAATTCAGCATTCTTTAAAATGATATGTGCATTTGGTAATGAATTGTTTGCAGAATCTTTAATTAATGTTGTGAATGCAAAATTTACTCGTTTAGATAAAGATACATTTAGTGGAGTTACTTCTCCATTTGCTAAATGAACTGTAATATCTTGAGCAATATAACCAGGATAAGAAACATGAACTACATAAGTTCCTGAATCTACTGTTCCACTTTTATATGAACCTGTTAAGCTAGTAGTACCATCTAAAATTGATTTGCCTGCAACTGTAATGTTTACTCCTGCGATTGCTAAATTAGTTTGTGCATCCTTAACAATTCCTTCTAAGAAACAAGCTCTTTTATACGTTGGAGTTACAACGTATAAACCCATTTCCATATCAGAAATCAAAATATTTCCTGAGGGTAAATATGCATATACACCCCAAGCTCCGTTAAATCCATCACCAGAATAAGCTGGAGAAGAATCAAAATTACCTACTTCTACTAAGTTATCCGGACGAGAAGCATCAACAACTGTAATACCATCTCTATAGTATGAAGTCCATAAAAAATCAGTATTAGAACCAGTAACCGTTGAATTGTTCATGATGTATGTATTATGACCAATAGAACCTGAATTGTTATGTCTGTAACGGTCTAGCTCTTTAATATTTTGCATATCTGTAATATCGTATGCAGTTACCCATGAACCAGAAACTTCATCTGTTGTATAAATAACCTTTCTGTTGGTCGACATCCAAGAGTTATGTGTAAACTGTTTGGGAGTTACTTGTGATGCAATTACTACGGGTGCTAATGGATTTCTAGCATCAATAATTTCTAATAAACCATCGTAAACTTGGCAAGAATATAAAGTATCGTTTCTAACAAAACCATCGTGTACATAACGGTTAGAAACTGTACCTAAATAATGTGGATTCCAAGGATCTGCCAAACTAATTACTTTCGCTTTACCTTGTTGCAATCCTCCACCATACAGGTATAATTTTCCATTATCAATATGTAAAGCATGAATAGCATTTAATTGATTTGCAATACCTGCATCTCCAGTATAGTGTTTATAAGTTACAGTATCTGGTAATTGACTCAAATTAACGATTGTAACACCGCCCCCACCTTCTGTGGTAACATATGCATACTTACCCCAGGTTCTTATTTCTCTCCACTCCGAGTTTGGACCCGGTACAGAAAATCTTTTAACAGGTGCATCTGGGTTAGTAACATCTACAATCGACAAGCGATCATTTGCTCCTACTAATGCATATTCCTTGTTTGTTGTATCTACATAGCCCCAAATATTCGATGTACCAGGGTATGGAACTCTTGATCTTTGCACAATATTTACGTTTTGTGCATTTGCTGAAATGGCTAATACGCCAATTAAACAGAAATTAATTAACTTTTTCAATTTAGTTTATCTTGATATTTTAGTTTATTCTTTAATGATTTTTACTGATTTAACAATTTCATTATTATCAAAAATTTGTACAATATATGTTCCTGAAATGGCATTCGAAACATCAACTTTTTCTTTATTACTCGAAATGCTTTTCTCTAAAATCAGTTTACCGTTTAAATCAATTATCTTTAAATGTAAGCTATTCAAATTATCTTGCTCTATACATAACTCATTTTTTACAATACTCGGATAAATCGAAACAGCTTGTTTTTGTTGATTTTCTACCCCAAAGCCAATTGGTGAAAGTTGAACATTTTGCGTAACAACTTGAGCTCTAAGTAAATTAACAGTAACTACTTTATCCTGATAACCTGGTGCTGAAAATAATACATCTTGAGTTCCTTGTGTAACTAATCCAGTTTTATAAGTACCATTTAATTTTCCAGATTTAGTTTGTCCATTAGCTAAAAATTTCACTGTGGCATTCGCAACAACTGAAGAATTTGATGCATCAGTAATTGTTCCTTCCAAATAACAAGCACGCATGTATGTAGGCTTCAATGTAAACATACCTAAGTCCATATCTGAAACTAGAATATTTCCAGATGGTAAATAAGGGTAAACTCCCCAAGCACCTTTGTATCCATCTCCCGAAAACGGGCTAGTATCATAGTGTCCAACTTCCACTAAATTATCCGGGCGAGCAGCATCAACAATAGTAACACCATCTGTGTAATATGATGTTAAAAGAAAATCTGTATTATATCCTGTTGCTAAAGAATCGTTTAATATATAGGTATTGTGTGGAATCGAGCCGTTAGAATTATTATGTCTGTATCGATCTACTTCTACAATGTTTT
>CAZYBY010000333.1:0-3100 GCA_964645385.1 uncultured Sphingobacterium sp. | reverse complement strand
AGCAGCGGTAATTTTAGCAAGTGATGGAATTCATAATTCCGGAACCGAGCCAGAGTCGTATATCAAACAAGTGCAAAGCCCAATATTTACAGTACTTATGGGCGATTCTGTTCCGAAACGCGACATCAGAATTACGAATATTATTCATAATGATATTGTGTATAAGAAAAACGATTTCATGGTGGATATTCGATTGAATGCTTTCGATTTGAATAATAAAAATGCAAAAGTTCATATTTTCCATAAAGGGAAAGAAGTATGGGCAAATGCACAAGCTATTTCGAGCGATAATCAGCTTTTGAGTTTTAAGAGTGTATTAAATGCTGCGGAAGCAGGTATGCAAAAATATACAGTAAAGGTAGATGCGATTAAAGGCGAGGAGAATCTTCGTAATAATCAACTCGACTTCTATATCGATGTGTTGGAGAATCGTCAACAGATCGCTTTAATCGCAGCCGCACCGCATCCAGATTTATCGGCTATTAAAACATCAATCGAGCAGAATGAGAATTATCAGGTCGACTTATTGTTGGCAGATGAAATTAGCCTTTCTCAGCTCGATAAATACCAATTGTTGATTTTGCATCAATTGCCAAGTTCATTTGCAAACATGAGCAATCTGTTTACGAATATCGAAAAGCAGAATATTCCTACCTGGGTAATTTTAGGAAATCAATCGTACTTAGATTTATTCAATAGATATCCATACGGATTGAAAATTTTGAATTCAAGATCATCGGCTAACGAAGTGCTACCAGTAGATAAAGGTGAGTTTCAAGGCTTCGTATTATCCGCAGAATGGGCAGATTTCTTAAAAGAAGTTCCACCCTTGTATGCAAGCTTCGGAAATTATAGAATATCGAATGGCGTTCAAACATTGTTTACACAAAAAATAGGTTCAGTAGTTACTGATCAACCATTATTGTGTTTTGGGGTAGATGGAGAAAGAAAATATGCAATTCTCGCTGCAGAAGGATTATGGAAATGGAGAATGGAGAATTTGAAATGGAAAGGGAATGCATTGTTGTTTGATGAGTTGAGTTCTAAAATCGTTCAATACTTATCTACGAAAGATGATAAACGAAAATTTAGAGTGAATATGCCGAGCTATAAATTAGAATTCGGAGAAAAAGTATATCTGAAAGCGGAACTTTATAACGACAGTTACGAACTTATCAACACACCAGATGTAAAAATTACCATCAGCGATGAGCAGAAAAAGAACTACGATTTCTTGTTTTCGAAAACAGAAAAATCATACGATTTAGAGATTGCCGACATACCAGCAGGAGAGTATAAGTATGTTGCAGAAACGAGTTTAGGAAATAAAAAATACGAAGTAAAAGGACAGTTTAGTATACTCGAAAATAACATTGAAGAGATGAATACTACAGCTGATTTTAATAAACTGCGACTATTGTCGAAACTCAGTGGGGGCAAGGCTTTCCAAGCAAATGAATTAGAAAAACTTGCTGAAGAATTATTGAAAGACGATCGATATAAAACGATTAGTTACGAAGAAAATAAAACAGATGAACTGATAAATTTGAAATGGATTTTTGTGATATTAATTTCTCTTTTAAGTTTCGAATGGTTCATGAGAAAATATCACGGGGCGTATTAAAAAAATCTTGCTCAAAAAAAATATTTGCATTACTGGTTTAATTTTCAGTACATTTGATGTTAATATGTGGAAAATATTAAAATTGATAATTGTCAATATATATTTTTCTTTGTATTAGAAACATAAAACATGAAACCCGCTTGTGGTTAAAAATTAAGGCAGATGATCAAGCGGTCATTTGCCTTTTTTAATGAACAAAAAATTATGTGGCAAAAAACACTTCGTTTCTTCAAGAATAAATACTACATCAGCTTACTTGCTTTTTTAGTGTGGATGTTGTTGTTCGACAGAAACGATTTGCTCACGCAATACCAACACATTTCCAAATTAAATACCCTTCGCCAAAACCGCGATTACTACATTAAAGATATCAAGAAACTCAACGAAGATATCATCGAACTAAACACCTCACAAACGCAATTAGAAAAATTCGCCAGAGAAAAGTATCTTATGAAGAAGGATAACGAGGATGTTTATGTGATTGTGCGATAACTGGTAGCTGGTAGCTGGTAGCAGGTAACTGGTAGTTGGTATCTGGTAACTGGTAGTTGGTAACTGGTATCTGGTAGCTGGTTTTATTTTAAGTTGAATCTATTTCTTATTGATTTTTGTAATCCTCTATTCATCTTTTGGATTCGATTGTTTTTTTCTTCCAACTTTTCAAATTCCTCTTTACTTAAAATTTTTGCTTCATAACTAATAACAAGAAATGTATCTAATTCGAGTGAAGATCCATTTGCAATAGAAAGAAAGTTTAGAAATTCCTTTGAAGAATTTCGCCCAGCACCCTCTGCAATATTTGCCGAAATAGATGTTGTTGATCTTTTAATTTGATCAGTAAGTCCAAATAATTCTTCTTTAGGAAATTTCTTCGTGACTTGATAAATATCAGCTGCAAGGTCTTTAGCCAATTGCCAAACTTCTAAATCTCTGTGATTGTTCATAAATCAAAAATGCAGATGCGAAATTATATTCACAACTGCATTTATACGGGATTAAATATTAAGGATGATAAATCATCAAACCCAACTACCAATTACCAAGTACCAGCAACCAACTACCAGCTACCAGCTACCAGTTACCAACTACCAGTTACCAACTACCAGCTACCAGTTACCAGTTACCAGCTACCAGTTACCAGCTACCAGCTACCAGCTACCTAACCACCTCCGGCAATTCCTTCCCTTTCGGTACAAATATCATCGATGTGCTATTCACGCAGTGGCGGGTGTTTTTAGAGGTAAAGCCTTCGTCGAGGAATACGTGGCCTAAGTGACCTTGGCAGTTATTGCAAACAATTTCGGTGCGCATACCATCGATATCTGGAATACGTTTTACAGCGCCTTTAATTTCATCGTCGAAACTTGGCCATCCGCAATGCGAATCAAATTTATCGTCGGATAAATACAATGGATTATTGCATTGGCGACAAATATAAGTTCCCTTTTCTTTGTTGTTCGTTAACTCACCAGTGTA
>CAZYBY010000332.1:0-3393 GCA_964645385.1 uncultured Sphingobacterium sp. | reverse complement strand
GCTTTTGCCAGAATTAGGTGCGATTACATCTAAGTTCCATAATACTATTACTAGCACTATAGTTGATATAATTAATACCCATTGTGACTTATTCGGTGATCTCATAAATTATTTTACTTCAGCAACTGCTTTGTTTTTGCTTGAGTTTTTTACTTTCTCAACAAAAGTTTTTGCTGGTTTAAAACTTGGCACAAAGTGCTCAGGGATGATAATGGCTGTGTTTTTTGAAATGTTTCTTGCCGTTTTCTTAGCTCTTTTTTTAACGATAAAAGAACCAAAACCTCTTACATACACGTTTTCACCTTCTTGAAGTGACCCTTTGATTACTTTGAAGAAAGACTCCACTGTTTCTTGTACGTCTACTTTTTCGATTCCTGTCTTCGCTGCGATCTCAGCGATAATTTCAGCCTTAGTCATTGTTTCTAGTATTTATTTATTATAAAATTAATTGCTCTTTTTGGGGATGCAATTATAGGGCTTTTCATCCATAATCAGAAATAAAATCTTAAAAATCACACAATTGCTATATTTGAGCCATGTACGTAAGTAACACCCTAATTTCTTGGTATCTCCTACATAAACGCGACTTACCTTGGAGAAATACTAAAAACCCTTATATTATTTGGCTTTCAGAAGTAATTCTTCAACAAACTCGAGTGGAGCAAGGATTACCATATTTCAATCATTTTGTTGATAAATACCCCACAGTTACTGATTTAGCCAATGCTTCTGAAGATGAAGTACTACGTTCTTGGCAAGGATTAGGATATTATTCTCGTGCCAGAAACCTTCATTCTGCCGCAAAACAAGTAGTAAAAGAGTTTAACGCTGAGTTTCCTTCTACTTATCATGACTTATTAAAACTTAAAGGAGTGGGAGATTATACTGCTGCTGCAATTGCATCTTTTGCCTTTAAAGAAGCTTGTCCAGTGCTCGATGGCAATGTTTTTCGATTTATATCTAGATATTTCGGAATTCACACACCCATTAATGCTTCTTCAGCTAAAAAGGAATTCATTTCTGTATTGAATGATATAATTGATTCTAAACAATCAGATTTATTCAATCAAAGTATCATGGAATTTGGAGCTCTTCAATGTAAGCCTAAAAATCCTGATTGTTCAGTATGCCCTTTTATGAGTTCTTGCTTCGCATATAATAATGATGAAGTAAATATTCTGCCCATTAAAGAAAAGAAACTGAAACGCTCGGTTCGTCATTTCTACTACTTCGTTCATCGTACCGACAATACTTATGTATTAAATAAACGTATAGATAAAGATATTTGGCAACATTTGTACGAATTCCCCCTTTTAGAGTCGAAAGAAGAATTAGAGGAAAAGAATGTTCTTCAGCAAGCTATTCATCAAAATTTAATTTCTAATGAATTTGAATTAATAGGTATCTCTAAAAAAATTAAACATGTATTAAGTCATCAAGATATTTATGCGAAATTTTTCGAAATTCGTGACCCTCATTTTAAGCATCAAAATCGCGGAAAATACCTATATATTAAGGATGACGAAATAAGGGATTTTGCATTACCACGTTTAATTGAGCAGTACTTACAAAAATAATTCATACCTTTATTTTAATAAAATAACATATTTATGTCAGGTGTAAACAAAGTAATTTTAGTCGGACATTTGGGCAAGGACCCAGAAGTTAGACATTTGGAGAATGGTGTGAACGTAGCTTCGTTTTCTTTGGCAACAACAGAAACTATTACTAATAAAAGTGGAGAGCGTCAGGATTTAACAGAATGGCACAATATAGTCGTTTGGAGAGGTCTTGCAGATGTTGCAGAGAAATATTTACGTAAAGGAAAATTAATTTACTTAGAAGGCAAAATCAGAACTCGTTCTTGGGAAGATAAAGAGGGAATAAAAAGATATACTACAGAAGTTGTAGCAGATACTTTTACCATGCTTGGGAAGAAAGATGATAATGCATCTGGCCCTTCTTCTAATCCAAGTCCAGCTAAAACTGAAATGCCATCGGCATCTGAATTTGTAAATGATTCAGATGGTGCAGATGATTTACCATTTTAATTGTTGAACTAAATTAAAATATTTTGGAAACTCAGACGGATCCTTATCCCTCCTTACAAACAGTTGGTCATATGCAGAATATAGCAGTAGACCAACTGTTTATTTATCTACTCATAATCGTTATTGCCATTTTTCTTTTAGCATTATATAGTGCTGCAGAGAAAGCAATACTTCGTATTAAAGAAAAAGATATTGCCGATTTAAAAAAGGCAGATACTAAACAAGAAGAAAAGTTATTGAGGCTTTTAGATGAACCTATGCGTTTGCAAGCAGGTTTATCGATTAGCATTACTTTTCTGATGGTTGTTGTTGCAACAATTCTGAATATTGTTCTACATTATTTCTTTCAAACTTATTTAAGTTATAATGTCGAAATATTTTTGTTCAGTTTATTCATCACTTTAATTCTATTAAAAACGGCGACATTTATTCCAGGCTTGTATGCAAGTCGTTATTACTTAAACTACGCGCGTTGGTCAGCTGGTTTAATTACGAATACTCAATGGTTGTTGAAACCTATGATAGAATTGTACTTCTGGGTATTTAGGTTACTAAACAAATTTGTTCCGAAAACATATCGTCTTAATGAAGAGGAAATGAATCGAATGAACGATTCAGATTTAATTAACGAAGAAGATGAAGCGGAGCAAATGATTTTAAAAGGCATCGCGAATTTTGGCAATATCTCTGTGAAACAAGTAATGCGAAATCGAATGGATGTTGTAGCAATAGACATTGATACAGAATATCCTGAAGTTGATAAAAAAATTAAAGAAACTAGATATTCACGTTTGCCAATTTTCGATAATAATTTAGATACCATTAAAGGTATTTTATATGTTAAAGATTTATTGATAAATCGTGATGAACCAAATTTCAATTGGAAGTCGATCATTAGACCAGCATATTTTGTTCCTGAGTATAAAAAGATTGATGACTTATTAAAAGAATTTAGAACTCGTCATATTCATATCGCTATCGTAGTTGACGAATATGGAGGTACTTCAGGTATTGTAACGTTAGAAGATATTCTAGAGGAGATTGTTGGAGATATTGCCGATGAATACGATGAAGCAGATGATGAATTGAGATATTCTAAATTAGATGACCATAATTATGTGTTCGATGGTAAAACACCTTTAACAGATATTTATCGTTTACTAAATTTAGATGAAGAAACTTTTGACGAAATTCGTGGAGAAGCCGATACCATTGGAGGTTTAGTGCTAGCCATTGCAGGTAGATTTGTAGTGAATAAAGAAATAATCACTTTTGAAAATTTTGTTTTCACAGTAGAATCTGCAGATCGTAGAAGAGTGAAAAGAGTAAAATTTACGATTGT
>CAZYBY010000331.1:0-12020 GCA_964645385.1 uncultured Sphingobacterium sp. | reverse complement strand
ATGGTAACCAACCTAAACCGTATTCAGTATCTCCTACTTTGAAACTAAAGAACTTGAAACCCCATGCATCAAAAAACAAGTAGAACTTTTCTACTTTAATACCAAATGCTCTGGCAGCTAAAAAGTGTCCAAGTTCATGTAATATCACTAAAATCGATAAGCCAGCTATAAGCTGGGCAGCCATTATTAATCCGTTCATATTTTTAGTACTGAGAATTGAGATATGAGATTTTAGTTGAACTCTTATTGCTCAATTCTAAAATCTCAATTCATATTAACTAGTTTGGTTGCGAATATACGTGTTTCTTTGTCAGTATTAACGTATTCATCGTAATTTGGATTGGCGATGTATGTAATTTTTTCCATACAGTTTTCTAACAAATCCGACATTTCCAAGAAGCCTATTTTATCATTTAAAAATGCATCAACTGCTACTTCATTGGCTGCGTTTAAGATACAAGCCATGTTCCCTCCTTTATCAAGTGCTTTATAGGCTAGTCCAAGATTTCTAAAAGTCTTGGTGTCTGCTTGTTCAAATGTTAAAGTTGGGTAATTCAAGAAATCAAATCTTGGAAAATCAGAAACAATTCTTTGAGGGTATGCTAAAGCATATTGGATAGGTAATTTCATATCAGGCAATCCCATCTGTGCCTTCATCGATCCATCTGTAAATTGAACTATTGAATGAACAATTGATTGTGGATGAACTATAACTTCTATTTGATGAGGGTTAAGATTGAATAACCATTTTGCTTCAATAACTTCGAGGCCTTTATTCATAAGGCTAGCAGAGTCGATGGTAATTTTTGCACCCATTACCCAATTCGGATGTTTCAATGCTTGAGCTTTAGTAACAGTTCTTAAATCAGCAACAGTTTTTCCTCTGAATGGGCCTCCAGAAGCTGTTAAAACTATCTTCTCAATAGGATTGTGCCATTCACCAGCTAAGCATTGAAATATTGCAGAATGCTCTGAATCTACAGGTAAAATGTGTACATCATTTTCTTCAGCCAACTTAGTAATTAGATCTCCTGCAACAACCAGTGTTTCTTTATTGGCTAATGCAATATTTTTCTTTGCTTTAATTGCACTGATGGTAGGCTTCAATCCAGCATAACCAACCATTGCGGTTAGTACAACTTGTATAGAATCGTAGGTAACTACATCAGCTAATGCTTGTTCACCACAAAATACTTTTATATCTGTATGAGCTAATAAGCTTTTTAATTCTTCGTACTTTGATTCTTCTTGTATAACAACTGTATTTACATCGAATTCTATTGCTTGAGAAGCTAATAAATTAATATTAGAAAATGCTGAAAGCACTTCCACTTTGAATTTATCTTTATTTGCACGAACTACATCTAAGGCTTGTGTACCAATAGAACCCGTAGAACCTAGAATAGCTATATTTTTCATTTCGTTAATCCTCTCTTCAGAAATTCGTTTGCAATCTTCCTATCGTTTGATAATCTTGGCACTTTATTTTGCCCGCCAAGTTTCCCTTCAGAGCGCATATAATCTATAAATGCATTCTTTTTCAAACTTCGTATTACTAGTGGTCTTAAAATATTTCCAGTAATTAAATCGAAGTAATATATATTTTTCTTTTGCAGGAGTGCGTCGACTTTTAAACTGAATGCATCCATGTTTACAGGTTCATTTTCAAACTCGACAAACCATTCGTGATACGGTAATCCACCTTCTTCAGGAGTAACTTGTGGAGCAACTGTAAACTCTATAATTTCAATATTCTCCTCCTTTGCAGCAGTCATCAATGCATATTCCACTTCCTCTCCTATTACATGTTCTCCAAATGCAGATATATAATGCTTAATTCTTCCTGAAACTATAATTTTATAAGGGTCTTTTGAAATAAATTTCACGGTATCACCAATACTATAACCCCATAATCCTGCATTGGTATTTAAAATAATTGCGTAGTTTTTATTCAACTCAACATCCTGAAGCGAAATACGAGTTGGATTCTCATTAAAATATTCATCATCAGGAATAAATTCGTAGAAAATTCCTGCATCTATGTTTAATAATAACCCTGGATTTATTTGAGAATTTTGAAAAGCTATAAATCCTTCCGAGGCTGGATAGGTTTCAATAGTATCAACCTCTGTTCCTATACTCTGTATTAGCTTTGCGCGGTATGGCTCGAAATTAACACCGCCATAAACGAACAAATTAAAATTTGGAAATATGTCTTTAATTTTTTTTCCTGTTTTATCCGTAAGCTTATCAAAATACATTTGAACCCAAGGAGGTATTCCAGAAATTAGCGTCATGTTTTCGGAAATAGTTTCTTCAACAATAGCATCTACTTTTTCTTCCCAATCTTCAATACAATTTGTTTGATAAGAAGGTAATCTGTTTTTTTGAAGATATGCTGGAACATGATGGGCAACTATGCCTGATAATCTTCCTGTATCAATGCCTGCTTTTTTATCTAGTTCAGGACTGCCCTGTAAAAAAATCATTTTGCCATTTACGAAACTAGTTTTTCCAGTTTCATTAATATAACTTAACAAGGCCATCTTTGCAGCATCAATATGATGCGACATTGATTCTTTAGAAATTGGAATATATTTAACACCAGATGTTGTACCTGATGTTTTTGTGAAATACAATGGCTTTCCCGGCCATAAAATATTTTCTTCACCATTTAATAATGCTGAAATATATGGTTCTCGAAATTGTTCATAATCGCGAATTGGAATATGTTTTTTAAAATCTTCGTAAGTTTTGATTTTATCAAACTGATGATCTTTTCCAAACAAGGTATCCTTTGCTTGTGAAACAATAGTTTGTCGAACTCTTTCTTGAATTGCAATAGCATTTTTCTCCCAGTTTGCAAGCTTTTTTACTTGCCAAGCCGCGTAATATTTACTGAAAAATGCTTTTATTCCCATTATTCTTGTGTAATATCAGTATTTAATGTTTCCTGGTAATTTTGATCTAATGTTCTATATAGAATCATAATAACTAAAAACGACATAGGTATTGTAAACAATAAACCTATGAACAACATGATTAAACCTAATATGTTTAGAATAATCACACCAATTAAGGTAATTACGATTAACCACAAATATCCTTTAGTCATTCTAAAGCTATGGATTATAGCATTTCCAACTTCAATTTTTCTATCGATTATTAAATAATTTGAAAACTGTAATCTCAAATAAAGAAGTAATGCAGGTATGATTAATAGAAAAAACACCATAATTGCGTATGTAATTTCCTCTCTAGTGTAGTTGGTAGCATCAGCGCCCATTAATATATCTTTATAAAGTATACTTAAGCCAGGCTTAATCACATCTAGCATTCCTAGCAATCCAATAGTTATCATAAATACAACTAGAAATACTATCATTAACATCAAACCAGAAATTAAATACTTCAGCATTTCATTCCAAGTAGGTTTGATATCTGAAAACTCTGGTTCTTTACCATCTACAATGGCTAAGCCAAGTTTTATTAATCCTACTCCGAAATACAATTGAAATATGATTGATATTAAATTAACTATAAAACCAACAACAGGTATACTGGAAACTAGTCCAGTGATGAAACTAAATACCATCGATATAATTATTACTGTGATAATAATTCCGATTAAAACTAAAGCGTTTTTCTTCGTTAATTCGAATGCACTTTTAAAAATATCTAGCATAAAAATAAATTTAGTTAGTAATTGCTTTCACGTAGTTTTCCCAGCTTAATTTTGAAGCGGTTTCTGCAACGTGTTCTCTGTCGATAGGATGTTCAATCATACGGTTCATTTCTTCAGCCATAGAATTTACATCACGATCTTCAGCCAAATAACCATTATAACCATGAATAATGGTTTCTGGGAAATGTCCAACTTTCGTTGCTAATACAGGTAATTTAAAATTATATGAAATTGATTCTACACCCGATGGAGTAGCTGTTAAGTAGTATAAAATAATGGCATCGCTCAGTTGGAAATATTTATGTACATCTTCATTCGGAACGAATTCATTCATTACATAAACTTTATCTTTCAAATTTAATTGATCGATTAAATCTAAAGGTCGATAATCTTGTTCGTTATCAGAATTTTTCAAGAAGATAGATTTCGCTGTTTTGAACAGAACATTTTTAATACGAGTAGATAATTTATTTTGATCTAAAGTATTCCAAAAAGATTCGCCAACAACCATTAACGAAACGTCATCTCGTTTATCAGCTAATATTTTAAATGCTTCAATAGTTTGATGAAGACCCTTATATTTTCTAATGAATCCAAAGAAAAGTAATACATGTTTTTTCAATCCAAGTTTTGCTTTTTCTTCTTCAATATTAAAATTCGGATTTGGCTTAAACATATCATAAATCGGATGATATAGTTTAATAACATTCTTCTGTTTATGATCAGAAGTACGTTTACCATCTTCCGTTACAGAATAGCTGAATTGAGGAAAAGTTTCTTTTAGTTCGTCAACTGTTTTGTATGCATGAGCTAAATAAGTATCAGCTACTTTCAATCCATACTTACTAAAGTATTTATCGATAGAACTAGCTTCTTTTTGAATAACCAGATGTAAATCAATAATAACTTCAGCCTTAGTTTGCTTCTTTAATTTCCTACAGATATAGCCAATTGGCAAGCCTTGAATTGCTATAGCCCATTGAAAAATAACTTTTTCTGCACCTAGTTCTTTTATGAAACGAACAGTTTCATTCCAAGTAGCAGGATTGTTATAGTTAGTAATATAGGTAACTTTAATATTTGTCCCTTCAAGTTGATCCGATTTACTTTTACGATCTATAAAATCGCGCGGAATAATTGCAGGGTATTGTTGAGTCCACGAAACGATATGCACTTCATGGCCAAGCTTATCTAAAGCTTTTGCCAATGATGTGTTATAATTTGCTATTCCACCTTTAAATTGAGGACCAGGACCAAAGAGAACAATTTTCATTGACCTAATACTTATTTAATATTTTCTACCGCCTTATTATAAACTCTTCGCATACCTTCTTCTAAAGAAATTTTTGGTTTCCAACCATAAGTTTCAAGAACGTGAGTCATGTCTGAATGACGAGCATGAACCCCGACAGGCTTATCTAATAAAGGCTTGATAGTAGGTTCGTAACCTGCAAACTTTGTAAATAAGTCGATAATTTCTAAGAATGAGAATAATCTACCTGCACCAATGTTGATTGCAGAACCATCTTTAATATTATCCATTGCTAAGAAAATAGCATCGATACAATCGTCGATATGAACGAAATCTCTACCTTGTTTACCACTACCCCAAACTTCAAATGGATCTTCTTTCTTTGCAGCACGAGCAGCAATTGCAGGAACTGGGTAAGATAAATCTTGATCTTCACCGTAACCAGAGAAAGGGCGAACACAAGCAACAGAAATACCATAGTATTTTGCAGCAATACGAGCTAAATATTCACCAGTTAATTTAGACCAACCGTATGTCATGTCTGGTTTACCTAAATTATGATCGAAGTCAATATCACTTTCTTTAAGCGCAACGAAATCTGTATCTGATTGTAAATCGATTGGATATGCTGCTGAAGAACTTGGATACATAACACGAGCAGGTTTATGATTACAAACCCAATAGAAAAATTCAGCATCAATAGCTAAGTCGATTGCCACCATCATAGGGTCGCCATCAATTTTCGCTCTACCACCTACAATCGCAGCGAAGTGGAATACATCTGTGAATTTATCAAATTCTAAACCATAAGTTTTCTGAATATATTGTTGATCCTCTGTCATTGCATTTAATAACTTTCTAAAATCGCCATTAAAAAACAACACACGACCATCTTCAAACACTTCAAGATCTTTAATATTTTCTTTTTGATTCTTCAACCATTTTGAAGGGTGAATACCAGTTGATAAATTGTCAACGATAATAATTCTATCGTTGTTCATAGATAAGATTCTTTTTACTAGGTTTCTTCCAACAAAACCACACGCTCCAGATACTAAGTGATATTTCATTTTTATTGTATTAGGTATTATGAGCACATTCGTGCCCTATTATATATTTTCTTCTATTTTGTAATGATTCCTCTCTGGGGAATTTCTTCCGACCATTTCAGCAATAAAGCCTGTAAGGAAAAGTTGTACTCCAATAATAGCCATTGTTAACGCGATATAGAATAAAGGTTGAGAAGTAACATCTCTGCCCATCTGTTTGCCTTCATAAATTCTATAAAGTTTTTCACCAATAATATAGAATGAAATGATGAAACCTGTTAAAAACGACAAGGTACCAATGGTACCAAAGAAATGCATTGGTCTTTTTTGAAATTTACCAACAAAGAAAATCGAAAGTAAATCCAAGAATCCATTTACAAATCTGCTTAGCCCAAATTTAGTTACACCATATTTTCTAGCACGATGTTCTACAACTTGTTCTTCTATTTTTTTAAATCCCGACCATTTAGCAATCACAGGAATATAACGGTGCATTTCACCGTATACTTCTATATTTTTCACTACAGCAGATCGATAAGCTTTTAATCCACAATTAAAATCGTGTAGATTATTAATTCCAGACATTTTGCGAGTTGCCCAATTGAATAGTTTTGTAGGAATAGTTTTGGTAAGAGGGTCGTAACGTTTCTTTTTCCAACCAGAAATGATATCTAATTTTTCCTCTTTCATTCTCTTGAATAAAACAGGAATTTCATCCGGACTATCTTGCAAATCGGCGTCCATCGTAATAACGATATCGCCTTTTGTAGCTTCGAATCCTACATTTAAGCCAGCAGATTTTCCATAATTTCTACGAAACTTAATTCCTCGAACACATGGATTTGTTTTAGCGATAGATTGAATAACTTCCCATGAGCGGTCAGTACTTCCATCATCTACAAAAATCACTTCATAAGAAAAGCTATTAGCTTCCATTACACGCTTAATCCAATCGTGCAACTCAGGTAGCGATTCGTCTTCGTTATAAAGAGGTATTACAATTGATATATCCATTAAATTATTCAAACATTGGGCGTTTCTTTTTCATAATCAACGCGATGATAAAACAAATGACAAATCCGAAAGCTGATCCTTTCAAGAAATTCCAAAACATTGCTCCAGCAGAACTTACATCAAGTTTTCCATCTAACTGAGTTAAAGTTTTATTGATATCGTCTTCAGACGCACCAAATTTCTGCATCATTTCAACAGTAGTTTCAATGGTTTTTTCCTTCAATAAAACAGGAAGATTTGTATCGATCCAATTGAATAACGCATACTGAAAAATAGTGTGAATGAAACTTGCTGTTACATAAACTAGGAAACCAGCAAATAATGCTTCAGATAATGAAATAAAACCTTCTTGACCAGTTTTTACTTCTTTAATTCCCATTACGATTACTGTTAAAAGTACTGCAAGGCCAACAAATCCAGCCCAAGCATTCACTAATAATGATGAATCAACAGCATACATAATAATTGAATATAGGATGGTTACCATACCTCCTATTAATCCCCATTTTAATGATGAGTTCTTGAAGTTAGAAACTAATTTAGCTTCTTGTTTTTCAGTATTTTCCATGGATTTATTTTTGTATGCAATTTAAAAAAGTTTTTGAGAATATTGCAGTTCCGTGGTAATAGGCATAAATTCCTGCTAATGTTGCAGCATCGTAAGGCTTATTAGAACTGTGTTTGATATATTCATTAAACTCAACTTCTTCAAATATTGGATTTGCGAAAAAGCTCATTAAGGGGTAGAAAACCTCTTTCATCTCATCATCCTCAGGGATAGATTTGCTCACCCTAGCAATTTCAGAGGTTTCAGCCTCAACCAAAATCTGATTGGCTATTACCTGCTCGTATATTTCATATTCATCTTGAAACTCATCTTCATCAATCAATAAAAATTCTTTCAAAAAATGACTTAATTCCGGCTCTTCCTCCTCTTCATTACATTCTTTCAAATACAAGAAAAGGTTTAGTAATTCCGTACCTCGTTCAATGGTTTGATCTTCGATTTTTTCCCATTCTGGAGAATCTAAATAATCCTCTTCTAGGCGTTGAGCATCTGTACTAAAAAAATGAATGAATAGCATATCTACTAAAACTTCACGAATGGCTTCAGCATAAGGATATTCATCCATAACTTCATCTAGCTTATTAAGCTTTTTTAAAAAATCAGGTTCGCCCTCAAAAGATTCTATAATTGATTGATGAAATGATTTTACATCAAAATCTTTTTGCTGATTCTCATTTAGTCCATTCCAACAACCACTAATGATTGCGTCTATCGCTTGATTTACTTGAATTTCCATTAGATTGTTGTCAATTGGTTATTGTTAATAATTGCTTTCACTTTACCTTTTAAAGTTTGTCCGTATAAATTTGAGTTCTGAGATTTCGACTTATTCGATTTATCGTTGTATTCCCAAGTTTCAGTTTCGTTGTATATACAAAGTGAAGCAATTTGATTTACATCTATTGATTTAGGATCTAATCCCAATATAGCTCTAGGTTTGCTTGTAAGTACCTCAACAATGTCCGACCATTCTAGGTTTTTTGAAGAAATACTTAGAGCTTCAGATAGGGTTGTTTGTAAACTTATCATCCCTTCATCAGCTACTTCAAATTCAACTACTTTATGCTCTTTTTCGATGGCTTTATGTGCAGTAGAAATAGCATCGATAGTACCATCTTTTATCCCCTGGCGAAGTGCTTTAATATCGTAAGCGGTTCTTAATGGAGGATGTAATTTAAAATTTGAATCGAAGCCCTCTAAAACAGTTTCATCGTAACAAAGGTGCTTAATTGAAACGTCTGCTGTTACATTTACACCACGCTTCTTAGCTGCTTTTATAAGTTCAACACTTCTTGCGGAGCTAATATTCGTTAGGTGTATTTTAGCTTCTTGGTATTCAGCTAGGAATATATCACGTGAAACCATTAATTCTTCTGCCAAGCTAGGGTTACCTTTCATACCTAGCAATGTACTCATCACACCTTCGTTTACTCTCGATTTACCAGCGATATTTTTATCTTCTGGGAAATTTATCACAAATGAATTTATTCCTTTAGCATACAAAATAGCTCTGCTCATAACACCTGCATCCTGAACCGATTTTTTGGAATCAGAAAATGCAATTGCACCAGAACTTTTCATATCGTACATTTCAGTCATTTCTTTACCCTCACGATTTTGAGTAAGCGCACCCACACAATGAGCATTTACGATATGTTTTGAAGCTTTATTTAGAATAAATTCAACATCAGATTTAGATTGGATAGTTGGATTACTAGTTGGGAAGAAAAGAACATCTGTATAACCACCTGCTGATGCAGCATTTAATGTTGAATTCAAATCATCCCTATGCTCAAAACCTGGCTCTGTAAGAGAGCAATTCATATCTACAAATCCAGGAGAAACCGAGCATGATTTAAAATCATAAGCTTTCACTCCTTCAGCCTTAATATTTTTACCAATTTTTTGAATTACTCCGTCTTTAATCAAAATATCAACCGTTTGCAGGTGCCATGGTGATTGTTTATCGACAACTTTTAGGGATTTGAGTAAGGCTTTCATTCGTTGTAGTTTAATTGTTATTTTTCTTATCAAAAAATCTATCGCCTAGGCGTATAAATAGTATTTCAAGGCCCATGAAAAACAGTGCCAAAATAACACATATTTTCCATAATCTTTGCCCAAATTCTTCTTCTTTTATAATACTTGCAAGGGAGGCATTCCCAGGGTTCAATATTTTCGCATTATCTTGAAAAATATCTTTTAGTAATGAGGTATTCAATTCGGTCATGTCAGATTCCGACCTATTCGTATTAAAAGCAAGCTCAGCAATTACTTTATCACCTTGTTTCAAACTGTAAATACCTGCCTCATAAAGTTGATCAGTTATAGTCAGCTGAGTAGTACCATCAATACTTTTCAGCTCAGGTACTATAGAAAATTGATCTTTGCTTAGTTCATTTTTATCACGCTCATCAATTTGAACACCTGGTAATTGTATATTAGTATTCTCACCTAAAAAATAAGCTATCGAACTATTTTTATGGTGAATTGTACCCATTCTTAATAACATAGGCACTAATAAGGCATGCTTGGGTAGATCTGAAGCTATTGTATTTAATGGCATAGCAAACTGATATATTACCCCATTTTGTATAGAATATTTATTTAATACAGATTGGTTGTTCGTAAGAAACAACAACTCTTCTTTTAATTGCCCATTTCCACTAAAAGGATAGTATTTATTTATACTTGGAAGGTCTAAATTTGTATTGTTTTGTTTGATAAATACCCCATCGAAAAGATTATTATTGAAATTCACACGTTCAATTTTTTCTTTCGATGTGTTTAAAGGCATTAATGTCGACAAGTTGAACTTTTGATTGAAATCGTTCGACTTTGCTTCAGTATTTAAAGATGGGAATACGATAACCACTGCTGATGAATTCAACCTTTTCTCAATTTGAGATAGCAAACCAGAAGAGAAGTCATTTAATTCATTCAACACGATTATTTGGGATTTATCAAGGAAACTATAATCTATTTGTTGATAATTAAACGATTTAGTTTCGAAAAAAGGCTCTGTATTAAATACAGCTTCAACATTATTTGAAGCTTCTACACCATTGATAATGATTAGCTTTCGGCTATTCTCAATTTCATAGCTGAAGTAGTATTCATTATCGAAAGTTGAAGACTGATCTTTAATACTAATAATCCCCTTTTGCCATCCAATTGATTTATTCTTATAAGAGAAGGTGTCAATCATAGTCGCATTAGGTCCAATTGAAACATTGCTTACGCCTATAACTTGACCGTTAATTTTGATCTCATATGGTAAAGCTGTTACTTCATTGTCGGAATAATTATGAATTTTAACAACCAAATTTTCCTGAGAATTCGGAAAATGTATTGGAGAGTAAAACCAAACTGAATCGATGGATAAATTCTGATTTTTAGAATTCTCTAACATAACTAATTGCCAATCTATCGAAGAATCTAAAGTTATGTTAGTAGCATTTTTCGCAAATGACTTTTGAAAGTCTGAAATAATAAATGCTTTTGACGACCTTCCCGACTTATCATCAAGTAAAGACCTCTGGCGATTAACAACTTGTTGTAGCGACCTTGATTCTGGGCGAATTTTCAATTCAGCTAAAGAATTAAAGAAACTTTCCTTACTTAACCAACGCTGTTGATTGCCTGAAAATTCATTCCCGAGCAATTGAAATTGATCATCACTTTTAAAAGCCGAAGCAATTTCCCTGGCTTTACGTTTGGCTTCATCGAATAATGTTCCATTATCACCTTGGCGTTCAAGACTATATGAATTATCTACATAAATTGAAATATAATTCTTTCCAGTATTTATTTTATTGTTTTTAAATGGAATATAGGGCTGAGCAAAAGCCAATACAATGAAAATTATTGTTAGTATTCTAGCTAACAATACAAGAAGATGCTTTAATTTATTGGTTTTTCGTTGTTGTTCTTCAATTGTTCGCATGAAGCTAACATTTGAAAAATAGAGTTTCTTATACTTCCTAAGTTGAATTAGGTGGATAATAATGGGTATTGCGATAGCTGAAAGTGCAATTAAAAATGCTGGATTTACAAAACTCATTATTCAAAAATACGCAAGGAAAACGACATTTAAGGGGCTTTTCTTATATTTTTTGAACAATTTCATCAATTAATGATAATTTTTACGAAATTTAAATCTCACTAAAAATATAAAAATATGTATATCATCCCTGCAATAGACTTGTTGGATAAGAAAGTGGTAAGATTAACAGGTGGTCGATATGACGCTGTAACAGAGTATGATGTTAATTTAGAAGAAATTTTATCTCAGCTAAATTCCAACGGAACTGATTTTGTTCAAATTATAGATTTAAATGGCGCTAAAGGCGACTTTAGTCAGCAATCGTATTTATTTGATATTTTACATAAATCTCCACTAAAAATTCAATATGGTGGTGGAGTTAGAAGTATTGAAAAAGTAAAAGAGTT
>CAZYBY010000330.1:0-2330 GCA_964645385.1 uncultured Sphingobacterium sp. | reverse complement strand
ATTTATGATGATATTTTTTACAATGGCAAGTCCCATGCCCATTCCAGAATTCTTTGTTGTAAAGTTTGGCTGGAATATTTTCGATTGCATATCTTCTTCTATTCCTGCGCCATTATCCTGAATCATTACTAAGAAATGCCCCTTATCATTCATCATATCAATATTAATCTGTCCTTTTCGTTGAGATGGAATAGATTGAATAGCATTTTTTATTAAGTTATTAAATGTACGGATCATTTGGTCTTTATCTGCAAGTACTATAGATTGTAAGCTTGGCAAGTATCCTAAATGAATTTCTATATCGTTAGTGTTTTTGTAAAGGTCTACCACATTGCTGACAATCTCTTTCAAATCGATTAACTCTTTACTTGTTTGAGGCATTTGTGCAAAGTTCGAAAACTCTGAAGCGATTAAGGATAAAGACTCAATTTGCTGAATAAACGTTTTGTTGAAGCGCTTGAATTTCTCATCGAAATTAGGATCCTGATCAGCCCATGAACGTTGAAGATGTTGCAAGCCAAGCTTCATTGGAGTTAATGGATTTTTTATTTCATGCGCTACTTGCTTTGCCATTTCTCTCCAGGCATTTTCTCTTTCCGATTTAGCTAAACGTTCTGTACTTTCTTCTAATTCTAAAATCATTCGATTGTATTCTTCAATCAATTTCCCAATCTCATCTTTCCCTTTCCAAGTTATCGGATCCATCTTCTTACCGATTTTTGTTTCTCTTAACTGTTCTTGAATTAAAGTTAATGGGAACGTAATTGAGTTTGCTATGAAAAAGGCAATGAAACCAATGGCAACGAAAATAAATACATATACGTTGATGAATGTAGTTAAGAATTGAGATACTCTTGCTTCGTATTCTAGTTTGTTGGCGAAATACGGTAAATGTAAATAACCAACAATTTTGTTATTGCTATTACGAATTGGAGCGTATGAGGATAGATACTGTAATGACCCAATCTTTTCTGTAGTGATAAATTCAGAACGCTCGAATCTTCTCATTATCATATACGCTTCCGGACTCATTTCTCTTGAAATTAATCCTTCCTCAAATATTTTAGGTTGAGTTGAAATCAATAGCTTTCCATCGAGATTATAAATATTGATGTCTGATAAATATAAGTCTGATAAACTTTTTAATTCAACCGACATTTTATCATCGTAAGTATTATTCCAATAATTAATTAAGTAAGCTTTCTTCTCTAAGGATATTAATATCGATCTAACCTTCTGACTTAATCGCTCATTTTGTTGTTGAGTATATTGGTCCGTAATATATATGAATGTTATATAGCCAACTATTCCTAATGAGAATATAATGGTTAGTACTAATGAAAGCTGAATTCTCGTTTTAAATAATACTCTGAAATTATTTTTTAGATTTTTTCGATTGATGGTTAATAAATTAAATCTTTTTCCAAGTGTTCTTCTAACATAGAATATTAATAAGAAAAATGAAAACAATCCAAATAGGTATGAAAACAGAGTTAATATTTTTGTTTTAGATTCAACTGGTTTACTAACAACAATTACCAAATCGTTATTTGGCTTATATATCAAATGGTCGTACTCATTAGACTCATTGAATGTGTAGCCCTCTTTAGTGCCTGCAAATTCAATATTCTGCAAACTATACGGGTAATTCCCTTGTTGAGAAATTAATCGATTTGATTTATAAATTGAGTATGAATAGGAATTAAAATCCTTATTCATTTTTAAACTCCCTTCTAATAATAATTCAGGAAAAATATTTTCATCTCTAAAGTATTTCGATTTTAATTCAATTACTAATTGTCCGACAAAACCAGTTTTACTATACAATGGAATTTTTCCATAATAAGTTAACATTCCATAAGTGTTCGACTGATAGTAGAAATATTGATTGAATGTTGGAGTACTTTTATTGTTGATGATATCTTCGAAATAAGCCAAAGTTTTATTTTGACTTTCAACAGGGGCTTTACCTAAACTATCGAATTCATAAACTGAAATATCATATTTAGAAAAATATCCCCCAAAATATAACTGCTGAATTCTAGCTGTTAGAGGCTCTGATGAGTTTCTGGCATTTTTAAAGTAGTTAATAACACTTTCGTCCTTTTGAATTTTCTTTGTTAATTCTTCTAAAAGATATTCGGCTATAGGGTCGTTTGCTGATTCTAATTTTGATGCTAATAATTGCCTGTTTTCTTTTTCCTTCTCAATATTGAAATGTAATAAACGGGTGGCAGTTGCTAATGAAAAGATACTCAGAATTAAAACTACTAGTAATATATTTAGGTAATCTCGTTTCCTACTTTTCGACCGTTCGAGTATGATTAGGA
>CAZYBY010000329.1:0-8912 GCA_964645385.1 uncultured Sphingobacterium sp. | reverse complement strand
ATTGCTCCAATATCTGCCCATGTTAAGGTTGGATAATTAAAGATTGATGAATATTTAGCTTTACCAGTATGTAATTGATCCAATAATTCTTCTCTCGAAATACCCATCGATTCAGCAGCACTATATAAGTACAGACCGTGTCCACCTTCATCTTGTACTTTTGCTAACAAAACCATCTTTCTACGAAGGCTTGGAGCACGAGTAATCCAGTTACCTTCAGGCATCATGCCTATAATTTCCGAATGTGCGTGTTGTGAAATCTGACGAATAAGATGTTTACGGTATTGCTCCGGCATCCAATCCTTAGGTTCAATCATCTCATTTTTAGCTAGTTTTGATTCAAACCAAGCTTCTAATTCTTGTTCGTTTAATTGCGACATAGTTTACAATTGCTTATGACAAATTTATAAAAATATTGGTATCCCGAAAGCATAAAACGCTTATTCGGAATCGTTCAAAAAAACAAAAATTCAAACGTATTGTTCCAAAACGATTCCTTTTTATATTTTTACACACAAATTACTAGAATGGCAAAATTTCATCCCTTAAAAGTAGCTGATATCCGTAGAGAAACAGCAGACAGTGTGAGTATCGCTTTTGAGATACCATCAGCATTTGCAAACGAGTACCAATACACTCAAGGTCAGTACGTAACAATAAAAATGTTAATTAATGGCGAAGAAATTCGTCGTTCATATTCTCTTTGCAGTAGCCCAATTGCTGACCAAGACTTCAGAATCGCAGCTAAAAAAGTGAAAGACGGAAGAATGTCGGTTGCTTTAAACGATAATTTAAAAGTTGGAGATATAGTTGATGTTATGACTCCAATGGGTAATTTTTATCATATTTCATCAACTTCAAACAAACACATCGTATTATTTGCTGGTGGATCAGGCATCACACCAATGTTGTCTATCATCAAAACATTATTAAAACAAGATCCTTCATGCTCAATTACTTTATTCTATGGTAATCAAAATGAAGAATCAACTATATTTAAGTCGGAACTAGAAAGTATTGCTCAAGCAAATGGTGAAAGATTTAAACTATTTTCGGTTCTAGACCAAGCTCCTAACAATCATCCAACATTATATACTGGATTAATGACTATTGAAAAGGTTAAGGCTTTAATCGAAAATCATGTTGGATTAAATAATGATAATGAGTTTTTCATTTGTGGTCCAACACCTATGATGAAAAATGTTGAAGAAACGCTGCATTCATTAAAAATATCAAAAGATAAAATTCATTTAGAATATTTCACCTCTACATTAGATTCAAATCAAACTAATAACATTGTTTCCGAGGGAGATAAAATAGTTGCTCAAGTGACTGTAATTATGGATGGCGATGAAACTACATTTGAGTTGGCATCTGATGGGAAAAA
The DNA here is from genome assembly GCA_964645385.1 of uncultured Sphingobacterium sp. Taxonomy (GTDB): domain Bacteria; phylum Bacteroidota; class Bacteroidia; order Sphingobacteriales; family Sphingobacteriaceae; genus CAJBVG01. Next base: position 7,525 of record CAZYBY010000329.1, on the reverse strand, counting down.
TATTTTAGACGCAGCGATGGACCAAGACGTTGATGTTCCATTCTCTTGCAAAGGCGGTGTTTGCTGTACTTGTCGTGCTAAAGTATTAGAAGGTAAAGTAAAAATGAAAACTAACTATGCTTTAACAGACGAAGAAGTTGAAGAAGGCTTTATTTTAACATGTCAAGCACATCCACTAACCCCAGTGGTTATTGTAGATTACGACGTTTAACACAGTAGTGAGTAATGGGTAGTGAGTAGTGGGTAATTACTAAATTAGATAATTATTAAATTTCTCAATACTCAATACTCAATACTCAATACTCAATAAATGAATATCATCATCACCGGCGCTTCGAGCGGAATTGGCTTTGAGGCAGCATTAGAATGGATTAAAGATTCTCAAAATACTGTTGTTGCTATCGCTAGGAATATCGATAAACTTAAGCGTTTACACCAAATTGCAAAGGATTTAAATCCAGAATGCAATTTAATCCCTGTTCAATTTGATATTGTTAGTGGTGAATATGAACAAGGATTAATCCCATTTCTGCATCAAAAATTAGACGGTAAAATTGATGTGCTAGTTAACAATGCTGGGGAATTAATAAATAAACCTTTTTTAGAACAAACAGATGAAGATTGGTATCAAATGTTCGATAGTAACATCCTCGGACATGTGCATATGGTTCGTTATTTAGCACAATACATGAATGAAGGCTCTCATATTCTGAACATCAGTAGTATGGGAGGTTTCCAAGGCTCGGATAAATTCGTAGGACTAAGCTCATACTCTGCAATGAAATCAGCTTTATGTAATTTCACAGAGCTTCTTGCTGTCGAATTACAACATTTAAAAATAGCTGCAAATTGCTTGGCATTAGGTTCAGCTCAAACCGAAATGTTAGAAAAATCGATGCCTGGATATGAATCACCAATAATGGCTTTCGAAATGGGTAAATATGTAGCGGATTTCGCGCTTACAGGACATAAGTTTTTCAATGGAAAGATATTACCTGTGGCACTACTTAGACCCTAGATATTAGAATAGAGATAATAGATATTCTATACTTTTTTCGAATTTCTATTTTCCTAATTTCAATTATCAAGTATATAGTAGTCAAGCATCATGCAATCAAAACTACAGGCAAATGTAACACCGGAAAATTCACAGAATTGGCGATAAAACATTTCTTATTTGCTTCTTCGTGAAGTTTAATAGCTAGTTCCGCTTTCTCTGGATCTGTAATGGTAATCGTTGGTTTTAATATTACTTCTCGGAATTTTCCTCCTCCTGTTTTTACTTCTTCCATGAATCCCTCAGCATCATCAACATAATCTGTAACTATAATTCCATTATCTGCGCAAAAATGAAAATACCAAAGCATATGGCAAGTCGACAATGCTGATAGTAACATCTCTTCAGGGTTGTATTTACTTGCATCTCCACGGAATGCAGGATCTGCAGAACCTAGTAAATCCTCTTTCCCTTTTGCTGAAATAATATGATTTCTACTATAAGCATCGTATTTACTCGTTCCTGTACCTAGATTACCCGTCCAAGTAATTTTTAATTTATAATGATGTTCTTTCATAATTTGAAGCTTTCTCGAACTTACAAATTATTCTATCAATTCTTCTTGAAAAATAACTTTTCCTGTAGATAAATTGTATAATCCGCCCACAATTTTCAATCGATTGTATTCTACAAATTCCTCTAAAATTGGTTTTGAATGTTCAAGTAAATTAACTCCGTGCTTGATGTTCGCATCCACTGCTTTTGGAATATTATGTTTATCGTTTTCAAGAACTTCTTTTTGCTCAATTTCATCACTTAAATACTCAATAATTTTACCAATATGGTCATTATGTTTCTCGCTAGAATCATTAAGAAATGCTTTTATCGCGCCACAATTTTCATGTCCGAGTACCACTATTAAATTACAATGAAGATGCTCTACCGCATACTCAATACTTCCCAATTCTAAGTCACCAATAACATTTCCAGCAGTTCGGATTGAAAATATATCGCCCAAGCCTTGATCAAAAATAATTTCAGGTGATACTCTTGAATCAGAGCAACTCACCACAATAACAAAAGGATGTTGGGCTGATTGTAATTCTTTCACTTGAGACATACTCTCATTAGGGTGAATAGCTACACCACTAACAAAACGGAGGTTTCCATCAATTAACTTTTGTAAAAGACTGTCGGAAATTGAATGGGTTTCTTGTGCAAAAACTGTTGATGAGAACAGAATTAAAGCAATAAAAAAAGTAAAATTTTTCATATAAAACACCTAAAATGAAACCATACGACATACTTGTCGTTGTTAATTATTTTGGGTGTATTTATATTAATTGATATAAGAAAGCAAAAGCTTCCAAGCATCAACTACATTTCCATTATCTAAAAATTCTTTCGCTACTAAATGAATCTGGTTTTCACTTAGTTTTCCATAGGTGTTTTTCAATTCAGACTTTTCAGAATCATCTAGTGAAGGAATAATTTCAACATTACCTAATTGGCCTAAATTATTTCCTGTTAATACCTTAGAGTTTCTAATGTATTCAGGTAAAGCATCTACTCCAATTCCCATAGTAGTTAAGGGTTTCGCCACTTGAAATAATGATTCTTTAGTAACTCGAGAATACCAATCTCCACCCAATCTCGCTACATGATCCATTTTAAGCTGATCTATTTTTCCATCTGCATCTAACACATCTTCTGAAATATGCATAGCAATAACTTCTGCTAAAACTAGATTTCCAGCACCAGGAGTTTCAGCTAATGCAATGACATCTCTTACAATACATTCGAATTGCACAGGGGCTTCTTTCACACGAGGAGGTTTTACAAAATCTGATTTCAACTCAGTGAAACCTGCTTTAATAAATTCATTAACTCCTTTAGGATATTCTGTACTGGATAAAGAAGTTTGTTGAACCATATCATAATTAACAATATTGATGGTACACTCTTTTATTTTCAATACATTATCCAATGTATGTTTGGTAGTATTATCTCTAACTCTTCGAGCAGGTGAAAACACAAGAATTGGTGGATTCGAGCTAAATAAATTAAAGAATGAAAAAGGACTCAAATTTACATTTCCTTCTTCGTCTATAGTACTAACAAATGCTATTGGTCTGGGTGCAACAGCATATTGCAAAAACATTTGTGTTTGCTGAGGACTAAGGTCTTTAATGTTTAGTGTCTTCATTTAGGGTAATGAGTAATGGGTAATGGGTAGTGGGTAATGGGTAGTATATTTTCTCAATACCCATTACTCACTACTCACTACACTTTTTTAAGTTTCAAAATTGAAAAGTCTGTATCTACTTTCCTTATAGTATTACTTAGTCTGCCTAGTCCAGTGATTTCCATCTCTACTACATCTCCATCTTGTAACCATTGGGGTTTATAAGATTTATCATTTAACAAACCTGTACCGTTTAGTTCCAAGAAACAGCCTGTGCCAACTGTTCCAGAACCAATTACATCACCAGGTAAAATATCTACACCATATGCGCAACGTTCAATAATTTCCGCAAATGTCCAATCCATATCAGCCACATTACCTTCAGAAACTTGAATTCCATTAACCCAACATTTCATTTCTAATTTATAGTTATTTCCAACATGGTGTTCATTTGCAGCTGTCACGTATTCTGCTAACTCATCTGGTGTAACTAACCACGGACCAATAACTGTAGAGAAATCTTTCCCTTTAGCCGGACCAAGATTTAGAAGCATTTCTTCCATTTGAAGAGTTCTTGCACTCATATCGTTCATAATGCAATACCCTGCAATATATTCGTCAGCTTCAGCAGCTCTAATATTTCTTCCTTTTTTACCAATAACAGCAGCAATTTCTAATTCGAAATCTAGTTTTTCAAAATGATCAGGCATGCATTGAATTTCTCCAGGACCTTGAACTGCATTATGATTAGTAAAATAGAAAATTGGATATTGATCAAATTCTTTAATCATTTCCACACCTCTATTTCTACGAGCTGCAGCAACATGTTGACGAAATGCATATCCATCTCTACAAGATGTAGGATGAGGAACAGGTGCCATTATTTCGTAAAACACTTCTTCTCTAGCTTCAATAGAACCATCTTTAATGCCATTGTTTACAGCATGAGCGCGTTCCATTAATTCCTCGCCACCCCACAAAAATTCGTTCATTGTGTTGGGAATCAACTTGTCTACAGAATGTAAATTGTAAATATGTCGACCAATAAATACTCCTAATTTTTCTACCTCTTCGGTTTTATAAGAAACTAATTTCATAGCGTTTTAATTTCTTCAAAACTAATAAAATATTAGACATCCAATTATGACATTATCCATTTGTTTAAATAAAAAATAAATCTATATTCGTCCTTTTATACCTTTATTTAATGAACCAATCTTATCAATGGCATACTGCTGAAACTGAGCATATATTCTTATCAAGAATACTCAGCAAGATTGTGTTCGCTCAATATTCTTTCTCCTTAAATTAATATTAAATCTTGCCTATGAGGCAGATTAACACCTAATTATTTCATTTTTTTTACTAATTTTCATTGTTAATTCTTAATTAATAAATATGCCTATATACCACAAATTGGGGCAAATTCCCCATAAGCGCCATACCATTTTCCGCAAACCGGATGGTAAATTGTATGCAGAAGAGCTGGTTTCTACTGAAGGCTTTTCAAATGTCTATTCACTTATTTATCATTGTCATCCTCCTACTATCGTAAAAGATTTAGGAGAACCTTATTCTGTTGAACCTAAAATTGCTCGAGAAAAGCATTTAAAACACACAAGCTTAAAGGGTTTTAAAATTCATGCTGAAGACGATTATTTAAATTCTCGTAAGCCCGTATTAGTAAACTCAGATTTACATATTTCTTTGGCGGCTCCAAAGAAATCGATGACCGACTATTTCTTCAAAAATTCACAAGCTGATGAAATGATTTTCATTCATGTAGGCTCTGGAACTTTGAAAACAGGATATGGTAAAATTAAATTCGAATATGGTGATTACTTAATCATTCCTCGTGGAACGATTTACCAATTAGAATTTAATGATGAAAACAACAGACTATTCATTCTAGAATCTTTCACTCCAATAACCTCTCCAAAACGTTATCGAAACCACGTTGGTCAATTATTAGAACACTCTCCTTTCTGCGAGCGTGACATGAAATTGCCGCAGGATTTAGAATGTTTTGATGAAATTGGAGATTTTAAAGTATTGATTAAAAAACAAGGATTAATCTATCCTTATACTTACGGAACACATCCTTTCGATTTCGTAGGATGGGATGGATTCCATTACCCATGGGCGATTTCGATACACGATTTCGAACCTATAACTGGTCGAGTACATCAACCACCTCCAGTACACCAAATGTTCGAAGCACATAATTTTGTGGTTTGCTCATTTGTACCACGTAAATACGACTACCATCCTGAAGCAATTCCAGCTCCTTATAACCATAGTAACGTAGATTCTGATGAAGTTCTTTATTATGTTGATGGTGATTTTATGAGTAGGAAGAGTGTTGAAAAAGGTCAAATTACATTACACCCTGGGGGTATTCCACATGGACCACATCCCGGAACAGTTGAGCGTTCTATCGGTAAAGAAACTACTGAGGAACTAGCTGTAATGGTTGATCCTTTCAGACCACTTATGCTAACTGAAGATGCTATTGGCATTGAAGATCCAACGTATTTTAGTAGTTGGCAAGAAGACGTAAGTTAATTTGTTAATTTGTTAATGACATAATATGTTAATCGGTTAATAGGTTAATGAAATAAAAAGTAATTATAAACTAGTCCCGAAACAATTTTTTATTTAAGGGAGATAATAATAATAAAATGGAAACAATAGATAAATCAAATCAACTTGCAGAATTACATAAAGACCATAATCCTGCAGAAGACTTTTTGCCTTTATTAGGCACAGACTATATCGAGTTTTATGTAGGTAATGCTAAGCAAGCATCGTATTTCTACAGATCTGCATTCGGTTTCGAATTAGTAGCATACGCTGGCCCTGAAACGGGTGTTCGTGGTAAAGCTTCATACGTTTTACAACAAGATAAAATCAGATTAGTATTAACTACTTCATTCGATCCTAATTCAGAAATTTCTGAACATGTAAAATTACATGGTGATGGAGTGAAGGTACTTGCAATTTGGGTTGATGATGTTGAATATTCTTATGCTGAAGTTATGAAACGAGGCGCTGAATCTGTATCAGCTCCACAAACATTAACAGATGAACATGGAGAAGTAAAAATTGCTACAATTAAAACGTACGGAGATACAGTTCATACTTTCGTTGAGCGTAAAAACTATAAAGGTGCTTTCATGCCAGGTTTTAAAGCTACTCCGAAAGATCCTATTGCAGTACCATTGGGATTCAAATTTGTTGACCACTGCGTAGGCAACGTAAACTGGGGAGAAATGAATAAATGGGTGAAGTTCTACGAAGAAGTAATGGGCTTCAAACTATTAATTACATTCGATGATACAGATATCTCAACTGAATATTCATCATTAATGTCGAAAGTAGTTTCTAACGGAACTGGATACGTAAAATTCCCGATTAACGAACCAGCAAAAGGTAAAAAGAAATCACAAATTGAAGAATATGTTGAGTTCTACCAAGGTTCAGGAGTACAACATATCGCAATAGCTACAGATAATATCATCGAAACAGTTTCTGAAATGAGACGTAGAGGTGTTGAATTCCTTTATGTACCTGAAACATATTATGAAGATTTAATGGAAAGAGTTGGAGCTATTGATGAGGATATCAATGAATTGAAAAAATTAAACATCCTTGTAGATAGAGATCCTGAAGGCTATCTATTACAAATATTTACTAAACCAGTAGAAGATAGACCAACTGTGTTTTATGAAATCATTCAAAGAAGAGGAGCTACTTCATTTGGTAAAGGAAACTTCAAAGCTTTATTCGAATCAATCGAAAGAGAACAAGAATTAAGAGGTAACTTATAATTCTTAAAAAACTTCAAACTAAAGAGCATGGGACTTACTCTCATGCTCTTTTTGCTTTGTAAAATTTTGTTACTTTTGAAACTTAATAACAACAAATGAAACGAATCGCAATATTTGCTTCTGGGTCTGGCTCCAATGCTCAAAGAATAATGGAACATTTCAAACGTAATAAAGAAATGGAAGTGGCTTTGGTATTATGCAATAAACCTGATGCTTATGTATTGCAACGTGCTGATAACTTCGAGGTACCTACCCACGTATTTACTAAAGAAGAACTTCTTCATACGAATTCTATCGATAATTTATTGAAGAACCTAGAAATCGATATTCTTGTGCTTGCCGGATTTATGTGGCTTTTACCTGAACGTTTTATTCAAAATTATCCAAAAAGAATAGTAAACATCCATCCTGCCCTACTTCCAAAGCACGGTGGAGCGGGTATGTATGGCCGTAAAGTACATGAGTCGGTTCTAAAAGCTAAAGATCCTGAAACAGGAATTACTATTCATTATG
>CAZYBY010000328.1:0-5582 GCA_964645385.1 uncultured Sphingobacterium sp. | reverse complement strand
TACTAAACATGGAACGTTGACATTAAATGCAAATGGAGGATATACATATACCCCATCATCGAACTACAATGGATTAGATACCTTAATCTATAAAGTATGTGATAATGGAACACCGACACTTTGCGATACAGCTACATTGATCATTACTGTAAATCCAGTAAACGATGCTCCAGTGGCAGTAAACGATAATGTGATTATGCTGAATAGCAGATCAAGCAAAAACATAGAAGTATTACTAAATGATTATGATATTGATAATGCAATTGATCCTACATCAGTATTAATTGTTACGAATACAAATCATGGTACAACTTTATTAAATACTACAACAGGAGTAATTACTTATACACCAGTAATTGGATATGTTGGTAATGATACTTTAACATATTCGATGAAAGATGTTCTAGGATTGTCTTCAAATATTGCAACAGTTGTTATTACAATTCCAACAAATAATATTGTTGCAATGAACGACGACTTTAGTGCTAGCCCAATAAACGGAGCTAAAGGTGGAGTAGTTGGAAATATACTTGTAAATGACTCGTTAAATCATACTTTAATTACTGATCACAACCAAGTAGTTATTAGTATTGTAAATAATGGAGGGTTGACAGGAGCTTCGATTGATACCACAGGTATATTAAGTATTCCTGCAGGAACTTTTGAAGGTACATATTCTATGACTTACTCAATTTGCGAAAAAGCAAATGCTACAAATTGCAGTACAGCAACTATTACTGTTGTAGTTGGTAGAGGTTTGCAAGTTACTACAACTTCGATTTGTAGAAATGATGTTCCTTATTTAGCTTACACAATTACGCCAAACTTTATCCCTGCATCTGCAAATGAAGTTAGTATAACTTGGTTAAATGGTGATGGAACTTCATTGAATCCGCCAGTTGTTTATACAGGTTTAACTCAGTCGGGTGAACTATTATGGCCAGGTGCAGTATTAGATAATTTAGGTAATCCAATTGATTGGCCAGGATGGTACACTCAAAACGGTCAATGGATTCAAGGTCCAGATGGTTTCGAAGGAACTCGTCCTAATTCAATTATCAAAGTAACTATCAATCCTACAGATTCAGTAGTTGCTAGTTACCCACCAGCTACACCAATGTGTAACGCTGCTCCACATAATTTTGCGCCAGTGGCACAGGATGATGTGAACACCATTGCAGAGGATACTCAAGCAATTGGTACAGTTGCTACTAATGATAGCGACTTAGAAGGTGGTGTATTAAGCTTTACTTCACTTATAAGTACTAAATATGGATCAATAGTTCTAAACGCAGATGGTAGTTATGTGTATACTCCGAATGCGAACTTCAATGGTAAAGACACATTAACATATCAAGTTTGTGATAATGGAACACCTGTATTATGTGATACTGCTAAGTTGATTATTACAGTTACTCCAGTAAATAATAAACCAGTTGCAATTGATGATGCAACTACAATTGCAGAAGATACACAAGCAAATGGTACAGTAGCAACAAATGATTCTGATATTGAAGGTGATTTATTAAGCTTTACTGTAATTAATAACACTACAAATGGTACAGTAGTATTTAATGCTGACGGAAGTTATGTATATACTCCGAATGCGAATTACAATGGTAAGGATTCATTAACATACCAAGTATGTGATAATGGTTCTCCTGTATTATGTGATACTGCGAAATTGATAATCACTATTACACCAGTAAATGATAAGCCAGTTGCAGTGAACGATACAACTTCTACTGCAATAAATACGGCTGTCAGTGTTAATGCTAAATTAAATGATTCAGATATTGATTTAGACCAATTAACATACACATTCTTGAGTCCTTCAAATGGAACAGTTGTAAACTTGGGTAATGGTAATGTTGAATATACTCCTACTCATAACTTTATTGGAAGAGATAGTTTGATGTATACGGTATGTGACAATGGATCACCTTCATTATGTGATACAGCTTATGTGTTCATCGATGTAATTGGAAATCCAAACACTGCTCCAATTGCTGTAAATGATGCATTCACAATTCCTGAAAATTACACTATGAATGAATCTGTGGCAACAAATGATACAGATCCAGAAAATAATCCATTGATGTTCGATTGGTTAACTCAACCAACACATGGAACATTCTCGATTTCATCAAATGGTAATTTTACATATACTCCAGATTTAGAATACGTAGGTGTTGATAGTTTCTTGTATGTAGTTTACGACAATGGAACTCCTTCGCTTAGCGATACTGCAGTATGTGTTATTAATATCATCAATACTCCAAAACCATCAATTGGAGTAGCGTTATCTGTTGATGCTCCAGAATCGGTAACCACTGAATCGTACAACATCACTTATAATGTTACTGTTAAAAACTACGGAGATATTGACTTGAAGAATATTAGAGTTGTGGAGAATCTAGCTTCAGTATTCCCAGAGCCTGCATTGTTCAGTGTATCTGAAGTGATTGCTGGTGAAGGCTTAGTTGCTAATCCAAACTTTAATGGCACAACTAATAAAGAATTGTTAGTAGACTCTTCTAGCACATTAGCCGTAGGAGAAACTCGTACAATTAAAATAAAAGTATTAGTTACTCCAAACTTACCAATAGTTACTTATATAAATAGTGTAGTAGCATTTGGAGATATGGTTTATGGCGATTCAACTGTGAGTGATAAATCTATTGCAGGTATTAATCCAGATCCTAATGGAGATAATATTCCAAATGAAGAATCAAACACTGAATTGTCATTAACATTATTTGTACCTACAGGATTCTCTCCTGACGGTGATGGTGTGAACGACGGATTTATTATCAAAGGTATCGAGAACTATCCTCAAAATTCATTATCAATTTTCAATCGTTGGGGAAATAAAGTATACGAGCAAGCACCTTACGATAATAGCTGGTCGGGTAATACTAAAAATGCATCAGGATTTGTATTAAGTAATGGAACATTGCCAAATGGAACGTACTTCTACGTATTAGATTTTGGTGTACAATCAGTTAAGCCAGTAACAGGTTACATAGTAATTAAGAGATAATAAAAATTATAAAAATGCAAATAATTAAGAAATTAGGATTCACATCAATTTTGATAATCAGCTTGCTAAATGCAAAGCAAGCTGATGCTCAAAGTGAACCGATGTTTAGTCAGTATACATTTAATGAGATTTTCATTAATCCTGCTTATGCGGGATCTCATGAAGCACTTTCATTTTCTTCAGTATACAGAAAACAATGGGTAAATATTGAGGGTGCTCCAACAACAAAAACTTTTACAGCTCACTCTCACTTATTTAAAAGTAAAGTTGGCTTAGGGCTTACCGCATACCAAGATCAAATTGGTGTAGCCTCTCAAACAGGTTTCTTTGCAAACTATGCGTTTCGTATTAAGATGAGAAAAGGAACATTGTCATTGGGAATGTTAGGAGGTTTTAGTGGATACCAAGAACGTTTGTCGGATATCAAAACTACAGATAATGGCGACGTGAAATTCTCAGCGAATACACCTATGGTTTTCGCTCCTAATTTCGGCTTCGGTACGTATTATTACACTAAGCGTTTCTATTTTGGTGTATCTATACCAAGAATGATAACAAATAAATTAATCATCAATCAATACAGTCAAGTAGAAAGAGTAGATGGTTCTTTGAATACAGAAGCACTTCACTATTTCATTGCTACAGGTTTTGTATTCGACGTAAATCCTATTGTGAAAATCAGACCATCTATGATGATCAAAGCAGTTATGAATGCGCCTGTTGAATATGATGCGAATATCTCTACATTACTATATAATTCACTTTGGGTCGGTGGTGGTTATCGTTCTGGGGACTCTTGGAATTTGTTGACAGCTTTGCAAGTTAATAACCAATTAAGAGTCGGATATTCTTACGATTACACAATAACCAAATTGAAAGACTTCGCTGGAGGTTCACATGAATTCTCATTGAATTATGTATTGAAATATAACAGTAAAAAAATCACATCTCCTAGATATTTTTAAACACTTGTAATGAAAAGATTTTTATTCCTAATTGCCTTAGTATTTATTACTTCAACTTCTTTCTCGCAAGTACTGTTAGGTTTTGCAGATTATAAATACAACAATTTGAATTATACGGATGCAATCCCTTTGTATAAATATTATTTGGCAAAGCGTGATAGCTCAAATAAAGATGTCATTAGAAAACTAGCAACTAGTTATAGGCTAACTAATCAATCTGATTTAGCAGAGCCATTGTTTGGTAAGTTGACTTTGAAAGATTCCAACTGGAGCGATATTGTTAACTATGCTGAAATGATGATGACAAATAAGAAATATGATCAAGTATTTCGTTTTGTTAATCGACCAGAAATTGCTGCTAAAAATGATCTTCGTTTATTGAAAATTTCAAATTCAATAAAACACATGAACGACCTAGTTACAACTGATACAGGAAATGTTCGTATTGCTCTTTTACCATTTAATTCTGAAGAGTCAGATTTTTGCCCAGCCTTTTATGAAAACGGAATTATTTTCTCTAGTACTCGAATGGTGTCTGATTTTGTTCAAAGAAATCATACTTGGACTGATAAAAGTTTCGTGAATTTATTTACGAGTAGTGCTGACGATAATTTTACTTCAGTTACTAAGTTTGCTCATAAATTAAAATATAAATACAATTACGGTCCTGCCACTTACAATGCTAGATACAAAACTTTGTATTATACGTTAAACAATCCTAAAAAGAAATCAAAAACTGGATATAAGAACTTACGTATTCTATCAGCAACGTATGATGAGAATAAAAAGAAATGGATAAAGTCTAATCTATTCCCTTTCAATTCATCAGATTACGCTTGTACACATCCAACGATCAATCCTGAAGGTTCTAAATTATATTTCAGTTCCGACATGCCCGGTGGTTATGGAGGAATGGATATTTACGTTTGTACTTGGAAAGATTCATTGTGGTCGAAACCTTTAAACTTAGGTCCAAGAGTAAATACTGCTGGAGAAGATTTGTTCCCATTTATCGATAGAGATTCCTTATTATTTTTTGCTTCTGATGGAAGAGGAGGTTTAGGTGGTTTAGATATTTTTGAATTTAATTTAAGGGATACTTCAGCGAATTCTGAAAATGTTGGAGCACCTTTAAATTCTTATGCTGACGATTTCGGTTTAATAAAATATACTAATGCTGATAAAGGATTTTTTAGTTCTTCAAGAGGTAACTATGGAATCGATGATGATATCTATTCTTACAAAAGATTAAAGCCGAAAGGTAAAACTATTAATGTGTTTGTTATTGATAATTCTACTGGAAGACTAATAGACTCATCAAAACTTGTTGTTAATTCAGAAATTTATAAATCGCCAAGTAATTACTTCTTGCCAGACGGAAAGATATTTAGCTTAGGTGTAACGCCTGGAAAGACATTCAGTTTCACAGCATCGGCTAAAGGTTACCAATCTAATTCTATTCAAGCTTTAATGAATAGCGAAGATTCAGTTTATGTAATCAAGTTATTGAAAGAGAAAAAAGGCTGTATTGTTCAAGGAACAATTACGGATCGAATTACAAACTTGAAGTTGGA
>CAZYBY010000327.1:0-2949 GCA_964645385.1 uncultured Sphingobacterium sp. | reverse complement strand
AGAAGGAACTGTAAAAAAACAATGATGTTTCTGCTATATGGAAATTTTAATACACCTAAAAATTCCAAAATTAAACAGTACATTATGTTTAAAAGGACCTTTCCTATTATTACACAAATATTAGATATACTTAAAAAAAATCAAAAAAATAGTGTTGCTCTAATTCTTCAAAATTTAGAATCTGATTTGTTCTTGAATAAAATTACAAAGTATATTTCTGAAGCGAATCCAAATATTCCAATGTTTACAATTCATGATGCAATCCTTACAACTCCTGAGCATGTTAAATTTGTAAATAAAGTAATGAAAACAACTATAACAAGCATAACTGGAGTAGTGCCTAAAATAAGTATCTCAGAAAGTAATGCTTTACTAAATGATAATGATTTTGATGAAATTTCAGAACACTTCATAAATGAAATTAAAAGCAAAGTAAGTAGCCAAAAATACAAAACAGATCTAAATAAAATTAGTGATGAAAAATTGCAAAGATTTATAAAGAAACATGATTTTGATACATTAATTAAAAATATGATTTCAGAATTAAATATAGATCCATCAGGTCTATTTTCAAAAATAAAATTTATGGACTTTAATGATTTAATTGACATTAACAAACCAAATAAATCCACCAACAAGCATAAATCCATATTCGACTTCCAAATAAACAGTAACATCATTATTGAAACAAAATAAAATTATTCAGTCCATTATTCTTTTCTTTCACTCAAACATTAACCTTACCCCTTGCTGCTTTTAATAGTTAAATTAATTAATAATATTGGCATAATAAATCATACTATATAGCTATGACGCATTTTATGTATTAGCGAACAAGCAGTACCTATAAATACTACCCCCAGTAACTCTAAATCTACCTTCTACCCCCCATTGAAAACAGTATAATTTTAAATATTTATTCAATGGAATTAAAACAATCAAACAGAAATCAAGCACGTATTCGTGTTGCAATGCAAGGTCCAAGTGGTAGCGGAAAATCGTATTCAAGTCTGCTTCTCGGATTTGGAATTTGTCAAGACTGGCGAAGAATTGCTGTCATTGACACAGAACACCAATCAGCGCATCTATATTCGCATCTTGGCGAGTATAATGTACTAAATCTCACTGCACCTTACACACCAGAAAGGTACATAGAAGCTATTACTACTTGTGAGAAAGCAGGTATGGATGTTATCATCATAGATAGCATCTCACATGAATGGGATGGCGATGGTGGTATTTTGGATATCCACGCACAAATGGCAGGTAACTCCTTCACCAACTGGAGTAAGGTTACACCTCGTCATAATGCACTTGTACAGAAAATACTATCATCTGGTAGTCATATCATTGCTACTATTCGTAGTAAACAAGATTATGTGATCACTGAAAAGAATGGTAAGTCTGTACCAGAAAAGGTCGGTATGAAAGGAATCCAACGTGATGGTCTTGAATATGATTTCACCATCGTATTTGAATTGGACATTTACAATAATGTTTGCTGCACAAAGGACCGGTCAAGATTATTCAATTCACGTATTGCTTTCAAAATTGATGATACTACAGGCAAAAAAATTATGCAATGGTGCAAAGATGGTGAAGGATACCATACGCATGAGTTAGAGGAAATGATTAGATCCTGTAAGACTATTGAAGAACTCAATAATTTGTACAAGAATCAACCTCATGTACGTAAACTATCTGCAGAACTTAACCACAGAGCTGCTGTTATTAAAGGCAAGGTTCCAGAGTATGAACATCTGCAAAATCTTAACGGTCAAGCAGTATGATTAATACATCAGAATTAGGAGAAATTTCAATTGGATATAAGTACTTATCATCTATTGAAAACAGACCAAAGATTACTGATACTAAAGATGCGTATGATATATGCAAATTACTTATTGATGCAGATAAAATTGGCATTCAAGAACAATTTGTAATCGTATATCTTAATAACAGTAATGTGGTCATTGGTTCCTGCAATGCTTTTACTGGAGGTCTGACCGGAACAGTGGTTGATATCAAAATTATTGTTGCTACTGCGCTTAAATTAATGGCAAATGCTGTACTGATATGTCATAATCATCCATCAGGAAATACTAAACCATCTACGCAAGATATATCGCTTACCAAAAAGATAAAATCTGCCTTAGAATTGATGGATATGAAACTCTTAGATCATATCATAATTACACCTTTTGACTCGTACTCCTCTTTTACACAAGAGGGTTTACTTTAATTCAATCAATGACCTATCTGAATGGTAGGTCATTTTCATTCATACGCAAATTAAAACATTAATATCATGGAATTACAAACGCACCATGCTGAAATCATTGGATTTCAACCATCATTTACTGTAGAAAGCAGTATCAATACGAACAAAAAACCATTTGTAGAGGCAAACACAGAAGAAGTCAGTTTGTCTTTTCTAAAAAACAAATGTATTGTACCGGTATTTACGAAAGATAATGAGACTACTTTATCACATCAAGAATTTATTGATAGTGTTCGCAAAGTAGTTCAAAGTATCTTTCCTAATGAAATTATTGAAGAACCAGAAATTCGTGTATCTCATCAAATCAAAGGTCGTACACCTGATGCAATTCATGTTCCTGTTAAGGATCTGCAAGAGCATCAGAAAACCACCTATTACGAAAGAATGGCGTTCATTATCAGAATTCCATCTATAACTGAAACTATCAATGGTAATACACTTGCTTTGACTGTTGGTGGAGTTCGCGCACTCAATACAGAAAATCTGTACAACAAAAAGACTTATGAGAAATTCAAGATTTTCATTGGGTTTTCAAACCAAATCTGCTGCAACCTTTGTATATCAACAGATGGTTTCAAAGAAGAACTTAAAGCGATGTCTCATATAGATTTAGAAGACAAAACGCTTCAATTGTTCAGCTCCTATAACATGCACAGGCATTTGAATGC
>CAZYBY010000326.1:0-6158 GCA_964645385.1 uncultured Sphingobacterium sp. | reverse complement strand
CGTTTATGTATCACTGTCATTTCACTAACCATGAAGATGCCGGAATGATGGGACAATTCGTAGTAACCAATACTACTGGTATAGATGTAAAGAAAAAAATAGAATATTCAATTTACCCAAATCCAGTTAAAGATAAATTATTTGTGAAACTGAACGATGAATCAAATAATATCTATTACGTAACTGTATTAAATATTACAGGAAGAACATTAATGATGTTGCCTCAACCTGAAACAGAAAAGGGAATAGATGTTAGTTTCTTACCCAAAGGAACCTATATTATTCAATTAATGGATAATAATACCAAATCAATATTTAGTCAAAAATTCATTAAAGAATAATGAGATTATTAAGAATATTTTTCGTTTTAGTGCTTATTGTTTTCTGTAGTTTTTCTGGAGATAAATATAAGATTGAGAAGCATGTTGGAATGCTTATTCCTGATTTTAGATTACGTAATATTGATAATAATTTTGTTTCGTTGAAAGATTACCAAAATGCGAAAGGATTTATAGTCATATTCACTTGTAATCATTGCCCCTTCGCAAAATTATATCCTGAGCGATTAAATGCGCTAAACGAAAAATATTCTAAACTAGGAATTCCCTTACTTGCAATAAATTCAATGGATACCTCTATTTATGAGGATGAAAGTTTTGAAAAAATGCAACTAGTTGCTAAAGCTGAAAAGTATAATTTTCCTTATTTATACGATGCCACACAGCAAGTAGGGAAGTCATTTAAAGCAGACCACACACCACATGCTTTTATCATTTGGAAAGAAAAAGATAATTGGATTATTAAGTATTCAGGAGCAATTGACGATAATGGTGAACATCCCGAAAAAGCTATATCTTTCATCGATCCAGCGATCCAAAATCTACTTAATAAAGAACCCTTAAATAATCCCGAAACGAACTCCTTCGGGTGTAGGATTTATTATCGAATTCCGTAATTTACTATGTAACTTATATCACTGCACAGCCAATATTTCTGATTTAGTTTTGTAAAAAAAAAATAATATGAAATACATCGTTGTTGGTGCAGTTGCTGGTGGAGCTAGTACTGCCGCTCGTTTACGTAGGCTTGATGAACACGCTGAAATTATTATGTTCGAAAAAGGAGAGTATATCTCTTACGCAAACTGTGGATTACCTTACTATATTGGAAACGTTATAAAAGATAGAAACAAGCTGTTGATACAAACAGCGGCTTCATTTAATGAACGTTTTAATATTGATGTTCGTACTTTAACAGAAGTTAAGTCAATTAATCAAGAAACTAAATCTATAACTGCTTATAATCAACAAACTGGAGAAACATACCAAGAGTCGTATGATAAATTAATTCTATCTCCTGGGGCTGAACCCATTCGTCCGCCATTACCAGGTATCGACTTAGAAGGAATCTTTACACTCAGAAATGTAAACGATACAGATTATATCAAGTCATTTGTATCTCAGAAATCAGTAAAAAAAGCTGTAGTGATAGGTGCCGGATTTATTGGTTTAGAAATGGCTGAAAATCTTCACGATTTAGGAATTTCTGTAAGTATCATTGAAATGGGAAATCAAATTCTAGCTCCAGTTGACTTCCCAATTGCAGCAATTGTGCAAGATCATATAAGATCAAAAGGGGTGGAGCTCAAATTAAATACTGCCGTTTCAGGTTTCGAAAAAATTGGCAATTCAATCAATGTAAAGTATAACAATAATCAATCAATTGAAGCAGATCTAGTTATTCTTTCTATTGGTGTTCGCCCAGATACTCGTTTACTTCAAAATACAAATTTAAAATTAGGCCCATCTAAAGGGATTTGGGTAAATGAATATTTACAAACATCTGATCCGGATATATATGCAGTTGGAGATGCTATAGAATTCGAAAATCCTATAACACATCAATCGATGAATACTTATTTGGCTGGACCAGCAAATAAACAAGGAAGAATTTGTGCGAATAATATTGTATTAGGAAATAAACATAGCTATAAAGGAGCTATAAATACAGCTATCGTAAAAGTATTTGATATGACAGTTGCAGTAGCTGGAACAGCTGTTAAACATTTAACACGAGCTGAAATTCCTCATATCGTATCTACTACACATTCAGGTTCTCATGCAGGATACTATCCTGGTGCTCAACAAATGAGTATACAACTTGCATTTTCTCCTGTGGATGGAACTTTGCTTAGTGCTCAAATAGCAGGATTTGAAGGGGTTGATAAGCGTATAGATGTTCTCTCTTCAGTGATCTCTCGTAAGAGTACTATTTTTGAATTGACAGAATTCGAGCATGCATATGCACCTCCTTATTCATCTGCTAAAGATCCAATAAATATGGCTGGCTTTGTTGCTGAAAATGTTTTAATGGATAAATTGAGATTGTTTTATCATAATGAATTAGATCAAATGTCTGATGATAAATATCTAATTGATGTTCGATCTCAAGATGAATTTAAACTAGGCTCAATTGCTCATGCGGTAAATATTCCAGTAGATGAAATCAGAAATCGAATAAATGAAGTTCCCAAAAATATGCCAATTCGTATTTTTTGCCAAGCAGGTTTAAGAGGTTATTTAGCTCAAAGAATACTTATACAGAATGGATTTAATGATGTTTTAAATCTCTCTGGTGGATATCAGCTTTGGAAAACTGTTCAAAATAATTTGTAAAATAAATTATTAATCGTATTATTGCGATAAATATAAGAATATGGGAGCTACTAAATCAGATGAGTTTTCTGTAAAGGATAATCGACTTGCTAAATATTTTAAAGCCATGTCGCATCCTGCTAGAATAGCTATATTAAAGCTATTAATCCAAAAACAAGCTTGTATATGTGGTGATATAGTTGATGAATTACCTCTTTCTCAAAGTACTGTTTCTCAGCATTTAAAAGAGTTGAAAGCAGCTGGATTAATTAAAGGAGAAATTGAAGGGGCTAAGGTTTGTTATTGCATCGACGAAAATGAATGGGCTTTAGCCAATAAATTATTAAATGAACTTTTTGTTAGTTTTGAAATGTCAGCAATGAAATGTTGTTGACATTTTTTTTGTGAAATTTAATCGAAATATTACGATAATTAAATATTAATGTTATGAAAACAGATGATCAATTAAAAGAAATTGTAAAGTTAAAATACAGTGAAATTGCTTTACAAGATAAAGAAACCAATCAATCTTCTTGCTGTGGAGCTGGTGGATGCTCTACCGAAGTATACAACATAAT
This sequence comes from uncultured Sphingobacterium sp., assembly GCA_964645385.1. Classification (GTDB taxonomy): domain Bacteria; phylum Bacteroidota; class Bacteroidia; order Sphingobacteriales; family Sphingobacteriaceae; genus CAJBVG01. The sequence continues at coordinate 2,926 of CAZYBY010000326.1, read as the reverse complement.
GAGCGATGATTATAATGATTTAAATGGATATAAACCTGAGGCTGATTTAGGTTTAGGATGCGGATTGCCAACTCAGTTTGCAAAAATTGTAAAAGGAAATACTGTAGTTGATTTAGGGAGTGGAGCAGGAAACGATTGCTTCGTAGCAAGAGAAGAAGTAGGAGTAGAAGGTAAAGTAATAGGTATTGATTTTACGCCAGCTATGATAGAGAAAGCAAGAGCAAACGCCGAAAAATTAGGATTTAATAATGTTGAATTTAGGGAAGGTGATATTGAAAAAATGCCAATCACTTCTGATGTTGCAGATGTAATTGTAAGTAATTGTGTATTAAATCTTGTACCTAACAAAAACAATGTTTTCAAAGAAATTTACAGAGTTCTTAAACCTGGCGGTCATTTTAGTATTTCTGATGTTGTATTAATTGGTAATTTACCAGAAGCTTTACAAAAAGATGCTGAAATGTATGCTGGTTGTGTATCTGGTGCAATACAGAAAGAGGATTATATCGGATTTATTCAATCTAATGGATTTAAGAATATTCAAATTCAAAAAGAAAAAGCTATCATTATTCCAGATGATATACTTCAAAATTATTTAAATCCATCTGAATTAGACGAGTTTAAAAAAGGAACTACCGGTATTTTTAGTATAACAGTTTATGCAGAAAAACCTGAAGCGAGTTGCGGTCCTGGTTGTAATTGTAATTAATTTTATGATAGATTCTATTAAAGTATATCTCGATAATTTGTCGACCAAGTTTGATGAAATATCCTTAGAGCGTAAAACATTGTTGAATGAACTAAGTACGTATATCAACAATAAAAAGAATCAGGGTAAACCTATTCAAATGGTTTACATTTGCACACATAATTCCAGAAGAAGTCATTTCGGACAAATTTGGGCAAAGGTTATAGCTGATTATTATGGAGTATCTAATGTGCATTCATATTCAGGAGGTACAGAGGCAACTGCATTCAATGCTAATGCTATTAATGCTTTGAGAAGAATAGGTTTTGAAATTAAACAAATTAACGAGGAGGCAAATGCTAGGTATGAAGTATATCACGATTTGAATTCTAATCCAAGTATTTGTTTTTCAAAAGTATTTGACCATTCTGAAAATCCTGTTGATAATTTTGCAGCGATAATGACATGTAGTGATGCTGATGAAAATTGCCCTTATATACCTGGAGCAGAATTAAGAATTGGAACTACCTATGAAGATCCCAAAGCATTTGATAATACAGCTTTACAGGATTTGAAATACGACGAACGATGTAAGCAAATAGCCTTAGAAACTTTATTTTTATTTTCTAACTTAAAACACATTTAAGCATCAATCAATGAGTCAATTTAAAACACCCAAAAAACTTAGCAGATTAGATAAAAATTTAACGCTATGGATATTTTTAGCCATGGCGATTGGAGTATCAATTGGATATTTTTATCCATCAAGTAAAAATATCATTAATTCGTTATCTAATGGTACTACCAATATCCCCTTAGCAATTGGCTTAATATTGATGATGTACCCGCCATTAGCGAAAGTAAAATATGAGCAAATGGGGAAGGTGTTTAGCAATTTTAAAATCTTAGGAACTTCTTTGTTTTTGAATTGGGTTGTTGGACCAATATTGATGTTTATTCTTTCCTTAGCATTTTTACAAGGCTATCCGGAATATATGATTGGTTTAATACTTATAGGATTAGCTAGATGTATTGCGATGGTAGTAGTATGGAACGATTTAGCGGATGGTAGTAGAGAATATGCAGCAGGATTAATTGCTTTAAACAGTATTTTTCAAGTACTAGTCTATAGTTTTTATGCTTATTTATTCATCACAATTTTACCACCATTATTTGGATATAAAGGATTTCAGGTTAATATAAGCATTAGTCAAATTGCAGAAAGTGTAGGTATTTATTTAGGAATTCCATTCGCATTAGGAATAATCAGTAGGTATTCATTAATTTCATTAAAAGGAGAAAAATGGTTTAACGAGAAGTTTGTTCCAAAAATTTCTCCCATAACATTAATTTCATTACTGTTCACCATTATTTTAATGTTTAGTTTGAAAGGAGAATTGATTGTTCAAATTCCGATGGATGTACTTCGAATTGCCATACCACTCGTATTGTATTTTATCATTATGTTCATTTTGAGCTTTTATGTTAGCAAATTTCTAGGTGCAGATTATCCGAAAAGCACATCTATAGCATTTACAGCTACAGGAAATAATTTTGAATTAGCCATAGCCGTTTCCATAGGTGTTTTTGGTATAAACAGCGGACAAGCATTTGCAGGAGTAATTGGGCCATTAGTGGAAGTGCCAGCCCTAATAGCCTTAGTAAATCTAGCATTCTGGTTCCGTAAGAAATACTTTATTTAGTCGTTGGAAGTTAGTCATTAGTCGTTAGAAGAAGCTTAAGGTAGTTGAACCCTCATATTAAGCAAATATCTCAACATGATTTTCTAGTTAATCTCCTATAGTTTATAACACTTAAAGTCTTCTGGCATTTACAAGGGCTATTTTTCTAAAAAGGGACAAGGGTTTCTCGATACCCGATACTCACTACACGATACTCAGAAGGGGATTGCCTACACTTCGTTCCGGCGAATCGAGTAAAATTGTTTACAATTTTACTCGATTTCGAACCCCAACATTTATTGAGTTCTAATCTCTCACTTGTCATAAAATGAAAAAAGCGATACAGTTTGTATCGCTTTTTCATTTTCAGCGGAGAGTGAGGATGGTGAACCATAGCCCTCAAACCCTTATAATTCCTTGACTTTTTAACTTTTATTGCGAACGGGTAACCAGTTGGCATCCCAGTGACCTAAGATGGGGACTTTAACTTCCGCCCCTGTGATTAACCATTAGCATCACAAATATATACTTTTTACTCGGAGAATTACCAAATGAA
>CAZYBY010000325.1:0-7733 GCA_964645385.1 uncultured Sphingobacterium sp. | reverse complement strand
AAAGAAGTAATAATTAAATGAATTTCCTCCATTTGTAGTTTTATAAAAGTTGCCCCCTTGAGAACTTAGATAAAATATATTCGAATTTACTTTATCATACATAGGTTTCATTCCATCTCCTCCGGTTAAAGTATTATAATGGTTATTTTTTAATGTTCCTGCCCCAATATCTTGAGCACCGATTAAGATGTTACTTAAATGCTTTTCATCGGATGAAATACCATATACTTGAGATAATGCAAGATTTCCATTTAAATTTGTCCAATTTGTTGTACGTTGTGGTGAACTTGCTATTCCTCCATCATTCCCTACATAAATTATTTTGTTTCTAATTTGTATGTCATGAATATCTACATGCATGTATGATTTATCACTAAAATTTGTTAAATAAGTATGTGCTTTGCTCCATTTAGTTCCAAAATTTAATGTTCGATATAAATATGACCCGCCAACAATGATTAAATTTGAATCACTTGAAGAAGCTGCAATAGTATACCCATACCAATTATCAATTCCATTATTGCTTAATTTAACAAATGAATTTCCTAAATTTTTAGATACATATACTCCAGCATTTACATTGTTTTTAGGTTCCCCTTGTGATAAAAGATATATAGCATTTGGTATTGAAGTATTAACACAAAGAGTTAGTCGTTCTCTTCTATTGACACTTGGATAACCTATGTTTGATGTGATATCTGTCCAACTTTCACCTCCATTTATTGTTCTATAAAAAAAACCATTTATAGTGCCTATATACAATATTGAAGGGTTAAGCGGGTGCATTACTAATGATGTAATTTCTTCATTGAAATTCATTGAAGAAAATGAATTACCATAGTTTGTGCTTTTATAATAATATTCATTTGAATAAACATGTAGAATGGCTTGGTTATATTGATTTATAATAACCTTTCCACATGTCCTGTTTTCAGTTCCCAAATCAAACATTAAACCTGTTGGTGACCAAGTACTTCCTCCGTCTCTACTTTTTAATACACCTATACTTCTGCTATCCCAAAGATCTTTATCCCCAGTAGAAATATAAATAACATTCGGAGAGTCATTGGGAATCGAAATGCCACTAACTCCAATACTTGAAATCGCATCTGTTGTTGTTTCCCATGTAGTTCCATGGTTGTATGATCTCCAAAAACCTCCGCTTGGTGCACCAACGTATATAATATTAGTATCTGTTTGAGAAAAAGTTATACAATTTACTCTACCGATCCCATCTTTTGAAGAATAAGGTCCTAATGGAATCCATTTAGTAGTATCTGAATTTTTACTCGCTTTTTCTCTTTTAAAAATAGCTTCTAAAAATAATTTGTTTAATTCTGATGTGTTATTTCTTTCATTTGAATTAAAATTCCAATTTTTGTTTTCCCATCTTTTAAACTGCTTCCACCTTGTACTCCTATCTCTAGAAAAATTTTGGCTTTCCCAATATTTATAATATTTGGACCTTACCTCATTGAAATTACGACTTGTATCATCGTATATTTTATCATGCCATGATTGTGCATTACTTTTTGAGAATGTTACTATTAAAATTAATACTAAGATTGTTTTTAGAATCGGTTCTTTCATAAAAATTATAAATGAACCCAAATTTCATTTTAATAGTAATTATATCCTAACTCTAATGAGACTATAGTATTCTTCTAGTGTTGTTTATTAATTAAATTATATTCCTTTAATCTGAATCCTTTGTATGTATATATTATTCACACTGTCTTTTACTTTTAATACATATATTCCAGCAGGAATTTTATCTACTGGTATTTCTGTGATTGGAAGAGAAGAATTTAAACTAAATATTTTTTGTGCTAAATTGTTATAAATTTCAATACTCGTAACTTCTAAGTTTGATGGCAATATTATACTCTGTTCTACTGGATTTTGAACAACAATTTTTTTGTCCTTTTTTATACCTATAATAATCGGAACTGTAAATGAAATACAATCCGACATTACCACACAACTATCTACACTTATTAATTGTACTGAATATTTTCCGTCAACTAATGGTTCAAATGCTTGTCTAGTTTCTCCAGATATTGCAACTGGTAAAGAATCACAATTATACCATTGGTAAAAAACATTAGACTGTTCAGCAATCATGTAATTGTCAACAATATTTACTTCATTAGTCATGGTATCATTCATAAATACTTCAAACTCTGTACAAGTGCTGATTTGATTATTACACCATTGTTCTGCGCGTACATAATATGTTGCATTTCGATTTACTTGTACCTGTATCGAACTACCAGAATCTATAGCTGTTCCTCCACAAGTGTCTAAATACCAATACCAGTTTTTTGCATCATTTAAACTACCAGAATCTATTTTAATTTGAATAACATCTCCCTTACATGCATGAGCATGTGTATCAAAAAATATTGCCTGAGTTGGTGCTAAACAATATTGATTTTCAAGTCTCACGACTTTAGGATTACTCCTTGTTTTTGTAGGAACTTCTGTAACTTGTGTAAAGCCTCCGCCAAACAAAATTTTTCTGTCAGTCTGTTCTGCAATGTCGTAAACAGAACCATTAAATCCTGCATAAAAACTATTATCTAAAGTTCCGTTTGGATTTAATCTTGCAATGCGTTGCACAGCTACTCCATTTACATTTGTGAAATCTCCACTTACAATTATTTTACCATCCTTTTGAAGAAATAATCCTCGAACCGTTCCTAAAATAAATGCATTGAAAGAAGTGTCTAATTTCCCGTCTTTACTAAGTTTTGCAATACCTGTTTTAGTTACTCCATCAATATTTGTAAATCCTCCAGTTATAATAATCTCATCATTTTTTAATATTAATACTTTTTGAATAGCGTTTGATATCGTATTATTCTTAAATGTAGTATCTAATGTTCCATCTAAATTCGCCCTTACAATTTTATTTCTAGGTATACCGTCATAAAATAAAAACGAACCCACTAGAATAATTTTATGATTACTTTGTTGAGCAAAATCATTCGGACTACTATTCGGACCAGTACCCATTTTAAAACTTGTGTCCATAGAGCCATCAGTGTTTAATCTTAAAAATCCATTCAAAAATGTATTGTCATATTTACCAAAGAAACCAGAAATTAAAATCTTGCCATCGTGTTGTAAATAGGCCGCAGTAATTTCATTATTTGCACCCAGTCCTTTTGCAAAACTTGTATCAAGTGTACCATTAGCATTTAGTCTAGCAATATTTTTTCTCGGCACATTATTATACGAATTAAATAAACCTCCAATAATTATTTTATCATCAGCTTGAAGTGCTGTAGCTCTAATTGGGCCTTCGGATCCAAAACCACTTTTAAAACTCGTATCTACACTACCGTCTATATTTAATCTAACAATTCTATTTGCTAATGTTCCCTTAAATACATTGAACTCGCCTGTTAAAATAACTTTTCCTGAAGATTGTATATCGATTTGACGAACAGTACTATTTGGACCTGCTCCAGTTGCAAAAGTTGTATCAACTTTCTGAAGTTGAGCAAAACTATTATTGATATTAAAAATCAATAATAATATTAAGAAAATGCGTAAGGGTGTTTTCATCTTTTTAAAATTAAAAAGGCTGAAAGTAAATTTCAGCCTAATAAACTATGATGAAAAATAAGTAATTTGAATTAATATTCCTAATAATCAGTGATATATACGAAACAATAAAATGTATTATCAAATTACTCTACAATAACTTTTTGTACAATTTCTTTGTTATTCGTTTTTAGTTTTATTAGGTATACTCCTGGATTTTTCAATTTATCTTCTTCAATTCTATATCGATTTTCTCCAATTTCTGCATCTGTAATAATTCGCTCACAAACTTTTTTACCACTTTCACTATAAATTGAAATATCAATATTTTGCTTAGTTTCTAAATTAAATACTAAATGAAATTTGCCTTCATTTGGATTTGGGTAAATCTGCAATTGTAGTTTATTTGTGCTTTGATTATTTAAAATGCCACTTGTACTATTAGATTTTATTAATAATACTTTATAAAACACATTGCTTGCCGAACTTTGTGATCCATCGTTAACCCAGAAAATATTTTTGCTTGTACTGTTTATACCTCCAAAAATATATCCTAACATAGTAGTGTCATTTGTAAAATCATTAAGTTTTATCACGTTGTTTTTATAAACAGATAATTTATTGTTCAATAAAAACTCTGCACCTGCGCCTAAATATCCTGGCATTTCATTTTGTAATTTATACTCTGCTAAATTACCGTTCGCGTCTCTACTTACCCTTGCAATAGTTTTAACAAATGGAGAATTGTTGTCTTGAATTAAAATTCCTGCACTGTCGTAATATTGAGCAATACCTCCAAAAAATAAATTGTGCATTTCATTCTTAGTTGAATCATAAAGTGGAATTGTTGCACAATGATAATGATTATAATATTGCGAGAAGTTAGGATTTACATAGTATCCTGAACTATCAATACTAACACTGTTTAAGTAAGGAATATCAGCTTGTGTTTGGAAAACACCTGAAAATGCGATTACACCTTCCTCTCTATTTTTATTGATTTGCGACATTACATTGTAATCTCTTCTGTGTAATTCAACCGAATCTACAACACTTTGTTTATTTATAACTTGTATTGATGTACCATTATCAACAATGTTAAATTTAAGATATGCATTCGTATAATTTTGAACAAAAGTTGCATGCATCATCGGATTGTATCGCCCATCAAATCTTTGTCCTCCTACTAAATAATAGGTGTCATATATCTTTTTCAAATGTGCTCCAGTAACTGCGAATTGTTCATCATGAATTTGTCTGAAGCAAGAATTAATAGAAGTATTATTCTTAATAGCATTTATTAATTCATCAATTTTGATAGCTGTTAAATATGGGAAGGTAATATGATCTGCAGAGTCTGTACTATATCCATATCCACCAATCAGGTATAATACATTACCCTCTTGATGATATTGCATATTCGTACTACTTAATTGCTCTCTTATAGAAATTGGTAAACTAGAAAGTGACTTAGCTATACTAGTGTTTTGAGTAGGGTTGATAATCAAGATTTGGTTATTATGCCCGGCGATATCAAATGATGCATTCGGTTGTCTTCTATGCAATCCGTCTAATCTACCTCCAATTATTATAAAATCATTTAAATATTCTGCATGAGCAAATGCTTGAACACCGAATAAATTAGGAATATTTTGAGGGATTAACTCTACCTTATAGTTGAAATCTTGTGCAAATGCAACCGATACATTAATTGAAAAAACCAAAAGATACAATATTTTTTTCATGCCAATTATATTTATGGCAATATTAAATATTATGTATCTTTTGGTTTGTGATATTAGTTACGTATCAATATTTTCTTGCTAATAACTTTTTGATTTGAAAGTATATTTAAATAATATTCTCCGTTCGATAAATCAGATATATTTAACAAAATCATATTGTCTTTTTTCGATAATTTATCTGGGTTAATTGATTTTACTTTTCTTCCCAAATGATCGTAAACACTAATGTTTTCAATAGTTATGCCTGATGGAATATTCAAATAAAACTTACCATTGCTTGGATTAGGGTATAGATTTATATCATTTTTAAATTTTAAATCTACGACAGAATTTGCACCTAAGCCTTTGTGTCCATACAAACCAGTTCCCGTTCCTACTAATAGATCATCAAAATACAACACATTAATTTGTGTACCGACTGGGTATGTAAATCCTAATTTCCAAGTTGTAGAACTTAATGCATAATTATAAACTTCATTGTCTACTGCAATATATACGGTATCGTGTCCAAGCGTAATTGCATATCCTTGTTTGCCTGAGCTTATTGGGAATCCTGTTGTAGTAAAGGGTGTCCATTTGTTTGTAGAATTCAGTGGTTTGTAATAAGCGATTGGGTGGTTTACACCTGCATCGGTTCCACATGCAAAAACTGTATCAGCATTTGCGTTGGTATGCAAATCACGAATACTTGCTACAATTAAGGAACCTGTACTTGTATTTGCAGCATCCATATCTTGTGTAGCTGTCCAGTTTGCTCCCGATTTTACTACTTTATAAATACTTCTTCCCGTTGGTGCACTTAAATCGTAATCTACGCCAACATAAGCAATAGTATCACTTCCTTCAGTTGTAAATACAATATCGTGTACATCAACATCGTGGTTAGGTGTGCTTGCTACATCTAATTTTATTTGCGACCATGTATTGCCACTATTGTTCGAATAAAATAATCCACCTTTATCGGTGCCTTGCATTTGATAGCCTGCAAATACAATCGAAGTATCATAAGGGCAAACTTCTATCGCTTCACAAATTATAGCACCAGTCCAATTATATGGAGCATCTTCAGGACTGAATTTTCTAGTCCAATTACTTCCACCATTTCTTGTTTTATAAACTCTTGAATTTCCTACATAAACAATATTGGTATCTCCTGCCATTTCTGATGAATAATAAGGAGAACCATCACCATTTGGGAAAATTGCTGGTGTCCAAGTAGGGGTACTTGTATAATTTGAAACTTTACGAATGCCGGCTTTCGATGCTAGCCAAGCAGTAGATTTATCAGTAGTCATGTCGAAATCCATAACCTGTACAGCTTCTACACCTTCATCGATTTCAAAAATTGTATATCCTTCATTTATTGATGCACCAATTCCTTGATCAGTTGTCATGTAAACAATATTCGTATCATTCGGGTCTGCATATACTGCACCATCATTCGGATGTGTTTCGAAACCTGTTTGTCCGAATACAATCCATGAACCAGCAAGCCCTTTATTATTACTTGCCGACTTCGTATAATAAACATGATAATTAGAGGCAGTACCACCAAACGAAATTACTTCACCACCAACACCATCTATTCCTGTATTTACACTCGTCCAAGCTAAATCATCGTCCGAATATTCCATGCGTTTTGTAATCGGCCCTGATGAATTAGCTCCAGCAATAAATATTCTTCCATCTGGAGCAATATTCATTGCGCGGTAGTCATACGTTGGAGAAAATGTTGTTGGAGTTATATCCGTGAAATTTGTGGCACTATTAAATGCATTATAAGCAGAACTAGATTTATATAATTTTAATGTTGTACCATTTCCTGAATAAAAAATATAAACTGCATTATTTAATGGATCTGTAGCAAACATAGGCATTCCCATGGTTGGTGGCATACTAATTGGTGATCCAACTCCAGTCGTATAATTTCCACTAGCATCTAAAGTTCCAAAATGTAATTGACCACCATTCGCATACATCAATGTATTATTCGTGATAAATGGAACCAACATTGGACCCGTTGCAACATCTGTTACAGTACTTGCGTTTGCTGTAGTTTTGTATAACTTATCGGGGCCACTAAAAAATAAAGTTCCTGAAGCTTGATGTACTTGAAAATATCGAATTCCTCCTCCGAAATTTTTCGTGGCATCAGCAGATTTTAATTTATGAAAAGTGGTGTTAATTGATGGCCCTGCTGCTGGAGTGGGCACATCTGCATAAAACAATGAGTTTGCACTTTCCGTAGAAATAAAAATTCTTGAAGTGTCCGTTTTGTATGGGTAGCCCGAAATATAATTTATACGGCCTCCATAAACATTTTCAACTTCTGGCTTACCTAGTTGTGCCATAACTGAAACATTGCACAATAGAAAAAACACCAAAAGCCATTTAATTTTAATAAGAGTTTTCATATGAGTTAGTTTTGGTTATATG
>CAZYBY010000324.1:0-9135 GCA_964645385.1 uncultured Sphingobacterium sp. | reverse complement strand
ATAGTAAAACTAAAGACCAGCGACTAGTTACCAGCAACTTGTATAACTACATTCCCTGTTTTCTCACCTTTCTCTACAAATCGATGTGCTTCGGGTATTTCTTCGAGCGTATATGTTCTATCGATAATTGCTTTGAATTTACCTTCTTCAATTATTCTTTTAAAAAGTAAAATATCATCGTAATGATCTTTGGGAATTGGAAACTTGAGATGTTTACCCATAAATAATGGACTGAATAATGCAAGTGGGATATTTTGCATATAAGGGCCTAGCTCTGTAGAAAAGTATATCCCTTTAGACTTTAATAATGGTTTACATTTCCCAAATGTGCTTTTCCCAACTGCATCAAAAACCACATCGTATTTTTCGTCTTTATCTCTGAAAATTTCTTTTGTGAAATCTTCCATTCTATAATCGACAATTTTATCGGCACCAAGGCTTTTAATTAATTCGATGTTTTCTGTATTTCCTACTGCTGTAACTGCAGCTCCGAAATATTTGCATAACTGAAGTGCTGAAATACCGATAGAGCCTGTTGCCCCATTAATTAATATTTTTTTTGGTGTACAGAAATCAATCTTACGAATATTTGCATAGGCTAACATCAATCCATCTAATACAGCGGCGGCTTCATTAAAAGAATAATTACTCGGCATAATTGTCATTGAGTTCGTTTCTTTTTTGCATATGTACTCCGCATGTGCTCCAAAACGATAAGTGCTTAAACCGAATACTTTATCTCCAACTTTATATCGAGTAACATTTTTTCCAATTTCTTCAACGAAACCAGCGAATTCTGAACCTAATACTCTTTCTTTGGGCTTAGAAATTCCAGAAATTAATTTGATGAATTGAAATTCCGGATTTCGAAAACCACAATCTGTTCTATTAACTGTTGTTGCATATATTTTTATAAGAACCTCGTCCGATTTTGGTTTTGGTTTGTCTATTTCTTCTAGTTGAAGAACATCCGCAGTGCCGTATTGGTAGTATGTTATAGCTTTCATCTAATAATTAAACTTTCCTGTTTCTTAGAGAAGAAAAGTATCATACAAATTGCTCCTATAGTAGCATAGAGCATATCTGATTGAGTATCCCAAACATAGCCTTGAGTTCCTAAGAATGCTTCTACAGATTGACCTGAAGCTTCTGCTACAAACCATTCTAAGAATTCATAAAACACACTTACACTTACACAAACAGTAATTGTTAAAAATGATAACCAAGCACCAGTTCTGACTATCGAATTTTTTATGAATAATTCTCTAACAATAAATGCAGGAACAAATCCTTGCGCAAAATGCCCAACTTTATCGTAATTATTTCTTGATTGATGTAAAATTTCTTTTACCCAATCAAACAAAGGTACTTCTGCGTAAGTATAATGCCCACCAATAAATAAAATATAACAATGAATTAATATGAAATTATAGGTCATATCAGAAAATTGAAATTTCTTGTATGTAAATAACAATACAAAAAATCCAATAATTGCAGGGAAAACTTCTAGAAACCAGGTGAAATAGTCGTGGGGATTTATTCCTGAAATTATTAAACCAGTCCAGAATAAAAAAACAACTATTCTCTTGTGATTCATATCTGTTTTCTTAAATAATGCTTGTGGTAATAACTAAAAAAACGATCATCACAATGAGTTTTATTACTCTTAACATTCGCGTAGCGAACTTGTATTGTGAGGCTGCATTTTCTAGAGTAATTTCTCCTATATAATTAAATTGGTGAGGGAATCTGTTTAAGATTGTTAATCCAATATATAAGACCAATGAAATGATTGGTAAACTTATACTTGTTGATTTTGGCCCATAAGCATCAATTTTACCAGCCATATTAAAATGTGTAGGAATAATTTCTGGTAAAGATTGATACGAGACAGCTAAGAAAATGACATTAGAGAGTAATATCAAAATTGAAAGTAGTTCTAAAACTTTATCGAAAGTTGTAAGCTCGATTTTTAAGATAGGTCTATTACTTTTCATGTTTTTGTACATTAATTAAATTTACCAAAGCTTTTACAATATTGTGCTAATCCGCATTCCATACATTTAGGATTTCTTGCCAAACAAGTATATCGGCCATGAAGTATTAACCAATGATGAGCGATGTGAATTTTTTCTGCAGGTATAAATTTAACTAATTGTTTCTCTGCTGCCAAGGGTGTTTTTGCATTCGTAGTTAATCCTAAACGGGCTGAAACTCTGAAAACATGAGTATCTACTGCCATTGCAGGAGCATGATGAATCACAGACACGATTACATTCGCAGTTTTTCGTCCAACTCCAGGTAGTTTCTGTAAATCTTCAATATTATCTGGAACTTCTCCGTTAAATTTATCCATTAACATTATTCCTAAGCCAACGAGATGTTTTGCTTTATTATTCGGATAAGAAATACTTCTTATAATTGAGAATACTTCATCTATACTTGCATTGGCTAGTATTTCTGGATGAGGAAATGCCTCAAATAGTTTTGGCGTAACCATGTTTACACGCTTATCGGTACATTGTGCCGATAATACCACAGCCATTAATAATTCGAAAGGATTTGTATAATGTAGTTCTGTTTCTGCAACAGGAACATGTTCTTCGAAATATTGAATAATTTTTTGATATCGTTCTGCCTTTTTCAATTCTAATACTAAATAGTTACCTTGTGTAAATTTACATTGATATAAATGTATGATAAAAAAAATTACTAATCTACTTTTCTTATTATTGATATTCTCAATTACAGCTTCCGCACAATACGGACTAAAGTATGGGTATTTTATTCCTACAGGAGATGTGAAATTTGCATACAAAAACGGTCACTCTGTAGAGTTGAAATTTCGCGATTATTTTGAAGACCATTTCAGAGTAAACACTTCTATAGGTTTAATTACATGCTCGGCTAGACAAGATACCATTTATAATTTAAGCTCGTACTATGCAGGAAGTCCTGGTTATATTGTTACCAAAGTAGGACAAGTTTTTTCTAATCGGACGGACATTTTTGCAACTGCAGGACTAGATTTTACTCCATTCGAGGGCACTAAATATTTACCTTATGTAGGATTAAGTTTAAATACAGGAATAGTGTTTTTAAATTATAGTGAATATGAAGAAAGTGGAGCATACAAGTCTTCCGAAGATTATGCATATAAATATATTGGTGCAAGGATGAACCTTGGTGTTGAATATGAAGTGTCTGAAACTGTAGCCGCATTCACTGAAGCTACATACATTTATAATTACGAAGAATCTGGGCAGCTTTCTAATAGCTATATGTTTGGTTTAGGTTTATCATTATATCTTGATTTATGAAATTGATGAAACATATTTTCTTGTTTTTACTTGTTTGCATTTTCGTTTCTTGTGAAGATTCGGGAGTAGATGTGAAAGAATACTCTCCGAAAATTGTAACCAAAAACATAGAAGTAAAACAGGATGGGACTGTTTGGGTTGCTTACGATTTAGTATCTAAAGGAAAAGATGAGATTGAATGGATAGGTTGTAGTATGGATACCGTACCTAATCCATCATTTCAGTCGAATTTAAACATGGCTACCTATAAAGATGGTGATACATACTATTCTGTATATAATGTGAATTTATTTGATTCAACGAAAATTTATTATTTCAAACCATTCGCCAATAATGTTTATGGGTTATCTTTTGGTCAAGTAATGGAATTGAAAAATATTAAAGCGATCCCAGTTGAGGCACCATGTACTTTGCCGTTAAATACTTTTGAATTTTTAGAATCAGAAAGATCTATTTACTCAGTTACTGATATTAGATTTGATGGTGCTTATTATGAATTTCAAGCATATGCTTTTGGAATGACTATGGATGTTACTTTTCTAACATCACCTCATAATGGTATTTATGAAACTACTCATTATGAATATCCAGATAAGCAGAATGAAGTTAGAATCAGCGTAAATAATTCATATTACGTGTTAGCGAATGCATATGTATATGTAAATGAAATAGATGCAAATACACTAGAAATAACGGTTTGTGATGCTCAACATACAGGTGGATCTTTTGGAGGCCCATATCCTTTTAATCTAAGAGTAATTGTTAATCGTTAGACATATTAATCATAGCAATTCTTCCACCACTTCCTGCCATCCATATCGTTTTTTCACTAGGTGAAATTTTTAATGTATGAAATTTTAAGGGCTTTCCATTCTGGTCGATGATTTCTTTTGCAGTCTTCTTTTTAAGATTACAGTGCATAGTACCAACATGACTTGTAACATAAATTTTGTTTTTCGATTCGAATGCTACAGAAGCTCCGAAAAAGGGACGAGGAGTTTTTATTCTTGTCCAAGTTTTCCCTGAATTACTAGTAAATGCAATACTTGCGATGAAGCTGTCTTGTTTATCATAATTTCCTCCAACTACAACTCCCGTTTTTTTATTATGAAAATTTATGGAAAAAATACCACCCATTTTCTCACCTTGAAGTAAAGGAGCAGCAACAATTTGATATTTATTTTCTGATGGTGTATATCTCAAAACTCTTGATTGTATTCCACCAGTAGCTAAATAAAGTTGATCACCAGCAAAAGTGATATTCGAATTACTAGATGCAAAAAATCCTTCATTCTTAAATGATTTAGATTTTGCATTACATGGGATTTCGTTCCATGTATTTCCAGCATCTGTTGTTGTTATCATTGGAATACATCCTTCAATTGGATCAGCAATTGCATATCCAATTTTGTCATTTTTGAATTTCATGCAATCGAAGAAAATATCTTTATTGTTATTTGTATAAACTAAATTCCAATGTTTCCCTTTGTCGGTAGTTTTGTATAATAATGCAGGACTTTCTATGCTTAATAACAAAATTGTTTTTGCGTCAAGAACTGCAATAGATCTAAATTGTGGGAGTTTGTTTTCATATTTGATTGAATCAATTTTCCAAGATATACCAGCATTCTCAGTATATCCCCATACACCATTATTAGCAGCAAACCATACTGTAGAATCGTTAAGTACCTCTAACGCTCTAATACTAATATTGGGTAGGGTGTTGAAATATTTTACATTTACTTTTTTCTCTTGAGCTAAAGCGCTAAAATTGATTATCAAGAATACAAATATTATTTTTTTCATTTTTTTTGAGATTCAAATATCTAATATCAGTATCACTAATGTATATCTTCTAGACGAATATTATCTGGTAAACCTTGCGGAAAACGTGCATACATATTAAGTTGTTTTAATGTTAGGTCATTGCCATTTATTGAATATGCAGACTCGGCAGTAGCAGTTATAATGATGGTAGAAATTAAATTAACAGGGAAAGAAATTAATGCGAAAAATCCATGAGAAATAGTTGAAGCTGAGAGTAGAGGAATAGCATAACCGTAATGTTTTGATTGTGCAAATTTCACTTCATACTTTTTTATTTGACGCATCGGAATCTCTAAACATTTATTATTATTAAAATTTAAAATGATGATATTACTATCCTTTAGGGCGATTAATTCCCCTGCTAAAAATTCATCGCTTCTGTAATTCATTTTAATAACAGAACCATATGGATGTAATCCAATTTTATTGTATTGTGGGAGATTGGAAGTACTAACACAACCAGTTATTGAAAGCATAACAATTGCTATCAAAATAATCTTATTATTTTTCATAATATGAAAAGGTTTTAGTATCAATTTTAGAATTCCAGAATTCGTTTTCCATGGTTTGCTCATATATTTTATATTGTTGAGCTTCTTCTTTTAAATATTTCTTAGGCAAGTATACCATTTGGTATAATTTAGAAAGATTTTTATCTTTTATCCAATGATTCCGCATCCATTCTAGATAATAACCTTTTGTATATAAGAATACTTCATATTTTGTATTTGCTTCTGGGAATTCGAAATTGAATTTATATTCAGATCCAGGCATTGATATTAATCTATTTTGACTGGACTTTAAATCTTTAAAGGCTTGATGATCCAACATTCCTTTATTATAAATAGATTTCGCTTCTAGTTCTATTGGAGTGACTTCTCTAATAATATTGGTTAAAGAAGTATAATCTATTCTCCAAAGGCCTTTGTTTAATACTATTTTAAGCTTTACATTATTGTTTTTGCTGATATTTTTCAAGGGAACAATTTGCCTGTTAATTGCTATCGGACCTGTTTCATATAATCCATTAATTTTTTCCCAAGTATTTGTTTGTGTATTAAATTGATAGACATCGATATCTCCTAATTCCTTTTTTAATCCTCCATCTAATTTTGATTTTGTGTCTTTGCTTTTCTCTATTCCTGCAAAAATATCACTTACTTCATCGCCCATATATCCAAGTGCACTGTAAATAAAGTAAGTAGTCATTAAAGTTTGACGGAAATTAATAATCAATCCAAGATCTTTAGTATTCTGAATATTATCGTAATTCAAAATAATTTCCTCCTTAGCACTAAGATTTTTATCGTCTGCATAAGAAAATAATTCTTTTCTATCTTCAGATTTCAGGAAGTAAGTGTTATCTATTCCATTAGCATTTGCATCTGTAAGAGGGTAGGTGTTTTCACATAAATAGAAATTGTTGTATCTATTTTGAAAAACTCTTTGATTTGTTTTACAAGGATATGCTAAAAGTTTAAGATCATTGATGCAATGAGTTTCTAATGCCTCATTTTTCATTGTAATGGAAAATAAGCCATCTTTAGAATTAATTTGTTTTAATGCATCGATATCTGAGTATTCTAAGCTTGGTGCAATTGCATTTGAAAAACCTTCGGCATCTGCATAATGAAAATTATCATTTTCATTTAAATAAAAAGTCGGACAAGAACCGAAACAAGCTTTTGGATTTGTTAAACACATAATTCCGATAGCCGCGTCAACACTCGTTAAAATAGAGATTGCAGCTATTCTAGCCGATTCAGTATTTTCAAGTTTTTTATTTGTTTCAAATAATGCTACACTATCAATAGGAATTGAAAGCTGGCCTTGGTATGTTTTTTTTCTATTAAAATCATATTGAGTTCCAAATCCAATTACTTTGTTGTTAATGGTGTCGATATTCCAATCTTCATTTAAAATGCAAACATCACCATTTTTAATATGTGCTTTTAGAAATGGTTTGGTATTGACATTGGAATGTTCGTGAATTAATTGGTTTGCATTTTTGTATGTATTTCTAAAATTGTATGTAGCGCATGCTCCAATACTTATTGAAATAATAATTGCAAATAATAATTTTAGTTTAGTATCCGTTTGCATTTTTTTATGCTTTATTATCGAAGATACTTATAATTTGTTCAAAAAAATAGCCAAAGGTTTTCACCATTGGCTATTCATGCTTGTATTTGTATTATTATTGTAAACCTTCTATTTCAATGTTCTCGTTTGTATCGGCAGTATAATCGATACCATCGAATCCAAATCCGAATAAATTTAAGAAATCAGATTTATACCCATTCAAATCTCCAATTTCAGGTAAAGTCTCTGTTGTAGCTTTTTCCCAAAGTTCTGAAACTTTGTTTTGAATATCTTCACTCATTTCCCAATCGTCAATTCTAATTCTTCCTTTTTCATCAGTAGGAATATCTTTTCCTGTGTACAAACGATCTTGATATAAACGTTGGATTTGTTCGATACAACCTTCGTGTGTACCTTTTTCTTTCATCGTTTTATATAATAATGAAATGTATAAAGGAATTACGGGTATTGCTGAACTAGCTTGAGTAACTAAAGCTTTGTTCACAGAAACAAAAGCTTTTCCTCCAGTCGATTTTAATTTATCAGAAATTTTGAAAGCAGTTGCTTCTAAATGATCTTTAGCAGCACCTATTGTACCTTTACGATATACGGCTTCTGTTAATGATGGACCGATATAAGAATAGGCGATAGTCATGGCATTATCAGCTAATACTCCAGCTTTTGAAAGAGCATCAATCCACATTTCCCAATCTTCACCACCCATAACAGCTACTGTGTTTTGAATATCTTCTTCGTTGCAAGGTTCTATAGTAACATTCGAAACTATACCAGTATGGAAATCTACCGTTTTATTTGTGAATGAATTTCCAATTGGCTTTAAAACTGAACGGTGTAAAACACCTGTCACAGGGTGCATTCTAACAGGAGAAGCTAAGCTGTAAATGATAAGATCAATTTTACCTAAATCGTTTTTAATAGTTTCGATAGTTTTCTCTTTAACTTCGTTAGAAAAAGCATCACCATTAATACTTTTTGCATATAATCCAGCTTTTTTAGCTTCATTTTGAAATGCAGCACTATTGTACCATCCTGGAGAAGCAGTTTTGCCATCTGCAGGTGGTTTTTCGAAGAACACACCAATTGTTGATGCTCCTGAACCAAATGCACTTGTAATTCTAGATGCTAAACCAAAGCCAGTTGAAGCTCCAATTACCAATACATTTTTAGGCCCGTTGATATGACCTTTAGATTTAACGTATTCAATTTGGTTTTGAATGTTTTTCTCACAACCTTTTGGATGTGATGTTAAACAAATAAACCCTCTCATTCTAGGTTCTATTATCATAATAAAAATAGTTTTACGGTTCGAAGATAGGAAGATTTAATAAAAAAGGCACAAATTTCTTTGTGCCTTAATTTCGAATAAAACCTAAATTAACGTCGAGCTGAATAGCTAAGAATGTTTGCGATGGTTTCATCGCTTGGACTTTCAATTAGTTTGTTTAGCTCAGATTTGATAACACTCAGATTTTCAAAGTTGTTTTCAAATTCCACATTATTTTCAAGTTGAGTTTCTAACTCGGCCATATCATCAGAAGATAACTCGTGATAGATAGCCTTAATCATTTCATTTTGAGTAAAGGTTTGCACCATAAGCTTTTTTTGGGTTTGATTTTCATTATAAACGCACCCTTTTATAGCTTATTGTGTAAGCTCTATAAATATTGTTTGTAGCTCTGTTCGCGCTCCTGAATCATCCTGCGGAGGTTATTTAAAGCATATCTCATTCTTCCAAGCGCAGTATTGATACTTACACCTGTTAAATCTGCGATTTCTTTAAAGCTCAAATCAGCATAATGACGCATAATTAAAACCTCTTTTTGCTCTTCAGGGAGTTTTTGTATCAGAGTTCTTAAATCAGCGTGAGATTGTTCTCTAAGGATTT
>CAZYBY010000323.1:0-4803 GCA_964645385.1 uncultured Sphingobacterium sp. | reverse complement strand
ATGATGGTAGAGAGTTTGTATCACCAATGCATTTAGAAGGCTTAGAAGAGAACGTAATCGTATTAGATACCGTTTCTAAAAGATACTCGGCATGTGGGGCAAGATTAGGTGCATTGATTACTAAAAATAAAGAAGTATTAGGAGCGGCATTAAGATTTGCACAAGCAAGATTATCGCCACCGGGGGTAGCACAAATTGCAGGAGAAGCAGCGATAGATACACCAGATTCGTATTTCACAGCAGTAAATAAAGAGTATACAGAACGAAGAGATTTAGTAGTATCGGCATTAAATAAAATGGACGGGGTATTTTGTCCGAATCCGGGCGGAGCATTTTATGCTGTAGTTCGTTTACCGATAGACGATGCAGATAAATTCTGCCAATGGATGTTAGAAGAATTCTCGTACGAAGGGCAAACAGTAATGATGGCACCAGCAACGGGCTTCTACTCTACCCCAGGTGCAGGCAAAAACGAAGTAAGAATTGCTTATGTGTTGAAAAAAGAAGATTTAACCGCAGCGATGAAATGCTTGGAGGAAGCGTTGAAGGTTTATGGTAATATGTTAATTTGTTAATGTGTTAATTTTTAAAAATGTATTTTTGTATTTTAATTAACACATTAACGCATTAACAAATTAACATATTAAACCAGGGGCTGCTTGGAATTGACAGGGTGGAAGATTTGAATGTAAGCATGCAGGGTTTTGTTAGGACACCCTTAAAAGAAACTTTCATACAATAATTGGCGAAAATAACTACGCTTTAGCTGCTTAATTTTAACAGGATGTTAAATTGCTTCATCCCTATCAGATAGGGAAGCTGAATGTCTCACGGGAGCGCTGAACGACCGCGACCGATTCTGGGGCACTGAAAAAGTCGGAATAGAGAAGGAAATGTTTCGAGAATTCTCGACACTTAAGAAACTAAGCTTAAGGTAGATTGATTACGATCAGCTTTAGGACGAAAATTTAAAGTAATCTAAGCATGTAGAAAGCGTTACAGGTCCCATGTTTGGACGAGGGTTCGACTCCCTCCAGCTCCACAACGGAATTAATGCCGTTCAATTTTATTGAACGGCATTTTTTATTTTATGACGTAAAACATTTATGTTTTTAAGTTATAAAATAAAAAAGGACGCCCGCACAGCGGTGCGGCATTAATTCCGTTGAGCACTAGGAATCCGCGTTATGGGTGCATTGAGCGTAGCGAAATAAACCCTTAAGCTCTACAAAAAAATTCAACTAAATTTATATTTACCAAATTCACACCATTTCAACTGGCACTAACGTGCTTAAGTCGTGATCAATTCAATTAACCTTTAAAAAAAGAAATTAAATCTCAATATCCATTAATCAATTCTTACTTATATAAAAAAAAGTGCTACCCAGAAAACTCCGAGCAGCACATGCATTACATAGGTAGTCTGTATTGCTATTTGGTTAGTTAGTGGTTAAGCTACAATGTTGGCAGGGAATCGGATTTAGGTTCATCTTCTTCGCTTGTGTTAATGCAAACTTTGCGTTCGAAAACTCACCTAGAAATGTTAACTCATAAATGTCTGGTAACTTCTCACAAGATTCTTTGTGCACTTCGAAGTTTCCATCGATCTCTTTCATGTCGTTTACATAGTACTTTTCCATGACCTTTAATTTTTTTATAAATTTCAACATTTATAAAGGCCTTGTCAATACGATAAATGTAGTATGTCAGTTTTGCAGTAGGGTGTCGGTTTGTCTTAAAAGCTTATTAATCCGCGTGTAAATGCGTATTGGTATAAATTGTGAATTTTATTACAATTCAGCTTCTCCATGATGTTTTGCCTATGTTTTCGAATAGTACCCACACTAATATTTAAGCGTTCTGAAATTTCTTCTTCTGTATACCCTGAACATATCAATGTTAGAACTTCTAATTCTCTTTGAGATAAATAACTAGGCGTTCCATCCGCATCCTTAGAATTCATGCTATCTAGCTTGGGTTTAATATTATTCTCCACTATGAATTGTACATCTGGGGAATTATAGTTTTGTCCAGCTATAATTTGATTGATCGCAATATTTATTTCTGAAATCGGACTGTCTTTACTGATGTAAGCACTCACACCAACATTTAAACAATCAGCAATATGATAGTAATCGGTATGTGAAGTGTATATCAATACTGAAATAGTATTATTTTGTTTCTTTAAAATATGTCGAGCTAAATCGATGCCCTCATCTTTGCCATGAATCCGTAAATCTAATATGGCGATAGTAGGTGTTTTTTCTTTTAGATACTCTTTAAAATCTTCAACATTAGAAAATGCATTAACTTCTCTAACTTCTTTAATTTGCTCCACTAATTCACTTAAAGCTTTTAGAATAAGTGGATGATCATCTAAGATTGCAATGCTTAATTCTTCATTCATAAATTAATATTAATAAAATAGGCACAACCTTTTCCTATTGATGTTTCTAAATTCATTTTTCCATTCAATAAATTCACTCTATTTCTGATATTATTAATACCATTCGATGTGTCTTGAATTTTTGACTCGTCGAATCCGATACCATTATCACTTACTGATATTTCTATGGCTCTATTTTCGATTTCCTTTAAAATAACAATAATGTTTTTAGCTTGAGAATATTTTACGCTATTGTTTACAATCTCGTTAACAATTCTGTAAATGCTTATCTCCACAAAAGAATCTATATTACTTTGTATGTCGTACTGAACTTCAATCTGAACATCTGCAAATCGATAAATATTTGGTAAATCTATTATAGCTCCTTTTAGTCCGTATTTGCTAACTGTATTTGGAGTTAATGCATTGGATGCTGTTTTTGCAGATTTACTTGCTTGAGTAACCACATCTGATAAATGTTTCAGTTGTTCGGCATTCTGAACATTTTCTAGGTTTAACATATTCGCAATACTAATTCTTGCAGATGTTAATAAAGCTCCTAAATCATCGTGTATATTACTTGAAATGGTTTGTCGCTCCTCTTCTTGCGCTTTAATTACTGCCCGAAAAATAGCACGTTCATTTTCTTTTTCTTTTTTGAAATGTCTGTAAATAAACAATACAAAAACAACTAAGAAAATAAAAAAAACTAACGTGATAATGACGATACTTTTAAGAAATGTTTCTTGCATTGAATTAAACCGATAGTAATAAAAACATATAACAACAAATTAGCACTAGAATGTAACATATGGTAATAACTTAATAATTCTTGATGTTTTTCAATGTAATCTATGGTTGTAAAGGCACCTATTGCTAAAATATTGTATTGAAAGAATGCAAAAAAGATTGTAAACCTCCAATTATTCAAAATATTTTTAGAATGGCTTAACAAATAAATAGAAGTTAATATTAATTCAAAAATAGCTGTTATTGCATAAGGAACGTCTATCCCTCCAAAACTAAAAAAGTATGCCAGAATAAAGTATAAAATAATAATTGTTGTTAGTGTAATTACTTGCCATTTATACTTAAATTCCATCGACTGCAGAAAAAAGTAACTAATCAATACTATTTCAATAGCAGAATATATTAAGCCAATTCTATATAATATAAAATCGAAAAAAGTGAGTGCTATAAGTGCTGAAAATTCTGTTAAAAATGATGCAGTAATCAATAAGCTAATTGCTTTTGCATCCTTAATTGATTTGTAATTGATTACGCACCATATTAATGGGATGATTACAGTAAAAGAAATTATTCGATTAATGATTTGGAGCATCTACGCTAAGAATTTAAAGGGTTATCTGCAGAACAAGTAGGCGGGCATATAATTCCTCTCTCCATTAATGCTCCTTCATATAAATCATTTCCATCTGCATCTACTCCTACTAGTACTAATTTCTTCACACCAGTGCTATCTAGTCCATAATAAATGCGGACCCCAACACAAGCATTCTGATCTAATAAAGCAAGTAATGCATCTTTCCCAAAATACTCCGCTTTAGCTTCAGCAGTGTTCGTTAATGTTTCTCTGTAATTTGCCGTAAGTTCTGCGGCTTCACTCAATGATATAGAGTGATCTTCCATTCCTGTAAATTTCATGTTTAGTGTAAGTTAATTTGCTCGAATTTACGAAAATTTAGAACAAATTTCATTCACCTTTACTTATCCGTCGTATAGGGTTAGGTTCTTCGAAGTACCCGTATTTCAGTTTGTAGGTGTTCGAACTACTTTACTATTAGATTAATATTATCGAGTTTATCTGTAAATTCTCCAATTTCCACTAATTCCTCTCCCATTGCCTTAGCTTTCAGAATTAGTTCATCCACCTTATCAGCATCTACTGCAAGCAACAAACCTCCATTAGTTTGTGGGTCGGGCAAAATCATAAACGACATTTTCTGATCAACGGAAGGTTCAATCTTTAACTTAGCATTGTATGCGTTCCAATTTCTATAGGTAGCATCTGGTAGAATATTTTTCTCTATATATTCTTGCGTTTCAGGAATAATAGGAAGTTTATCAAAATCGATAGTAGCACTTAAACCTGCGCCTTCACACATTTCTGTTAAATGTCCTAGTATACCAAATCCAGTAACATCGGTCATGGCCTGAACAGCATCTTCACTACCAAAACATTCACCTATACTATTTAACTTTGTTAAATTATCTCGTAAAATATGAACATGTTCTGACAGTAACGAGCCTCTTTTTTGTGCAGTTGCTAAAATCCCTACGCCAAGCTTTTTAGTCATTAAAATTTTATTCCCTGACTTAGCGGTACTATTTCGTTTTAAATTTTCGATAGAAACAATTCCATTGACCGACAAACCAAAAAATGGTTCTGCAGAATC
>CAZYBY010000322.1:0-5914 GCA_964645385.1 uncultured Sphingobacterium sp. | reverse complement strand
TTTACCTTTTCCATCTAATCCTGGTATTTTGATTAATTCTGTACCAAAATTGAAGGCATACGACTCTGGGAAATAATCAACATTGTACATTCTATTGAATCTATTTCCAAAGGTTCTTGTCATTTCTAAATGTTGCTCCTGATCTTTACCAACGGGCACTTTTGTAGCTTTATGTAATAAAATATCAGCTGCCATAAGTACAGGATAAGTTAATAAGCCTGCATTAACATTATTTGGATTTGCTCTGATTTTATCTTTAAAAGAAGTTGCACGCTCTAATTCACCTACATATGCATTCATATTCATCAGTAGGTAAAGTTCTGCCACTTCAGTTACGTCCGATTGAATATAGATAGTCGAAACTTCAGGATCTATGCCCGCTGCCAAATACTCAATTAGAACTCTTCTAACATTATTATGTAGGTCTGAAGGGGTAGGATGTGTAGTTAATGAATGATAATCAGCTATAAAGAAATAGCAATTATATTCATGTTGCATTTTCAAAAAGTTTTGAACTGCACCAAAATAATTTCCTAAATGTAAATTTCCTGTGGATCTAATCCCGCTAACAACAGTTTCCATACGCCGAAAGTACTAAAAATTGATTATTTTTAGGGCATGAAATTAATATTACAGAAAGTACATTTTGTGTGGTATATGTTTTGGGTAGCATTATCATTTTTCATTATGTACCCTTTATTCTATTACTATACCAGAAAAGAGAGCAGATACCCTAAGGTAGCACGATTAAGAAAAATTTGGTGCGATATCGGATTTGTACTTGGTTTTTATAGTTATAAAACAGAATTTGAAGTACCTGTAGATTTCAGCAAAACGATGATAATCGTAACAAATCATTCCTCTTATTTAGATACACCTGTAATTTGCACAATGATTTCCGGAGATTACCATTTTATGGGTAAAGTGGAATTATTAAAGCACCCAGTATTGAAACTATTTTTTCAAACGATAGACGTCCCTGTAGACCGTGCAAGCAGAATTGCAGGATATAGAGCACTAAAAAAAGTTGAAGAAAATATTAACAAAGGAAGAAGTTTAATTCTTTATCCAGAGGGAACAATGTCGTTGAAAGCACCAGAAATGGGAGAGTTTAAGTCAGGTGCATTTAAACTGGCAGTTGATACACAAGTTCCAATTTTACCAGTAACATTCTTAAATAATTATAAATTAATGAGAGGAAGTGGAGTAAAGTATGGGTCTCGTCCGGGAACAATGAGAGCGTATTTCCACGCACCAATAGAAACAAAAGGTTTATCTACTGCTGAAGATTTAGAAAATTTAAGCAAAAGGGTATACGATTTAATAAATAGTAAACTAGAGAAATAATGAAAATAGATAAAGAACTAGTCGATCGTATCGCACATTTAGCTCGTTTAGAGTTCGCAGATGATCAAAAAGTAAAAATCGAAGAAGATTTGAATCGAATATTAGATTTCATGGAATCTTTAAATGAAGTTGATACTTCAGCAGTAGCTCCGTTGATCTACTTATCCGACGAAAAGAATGTTTTCCGAGCAGATGAGGTTAAACAAGATATTTCTCACGAGGAAGCTTTAAAAAATGCTCCAAAGAGAGATTCAGATTACTTCAGAGTTCCTAAAGTAATTGATCAAAAGTAATAATGTATATGAATTGTTACGAGTACTAATCGAATTAAATCAAACTATATCTTAATTTCAAAAAAAATTAATTTAATGGAAAAGAAAGAGCTCATTAATATCTCAGATATAGGTAGAAAATATACAATTGGTACTGAAGAAATTCATGCACTTCGCTCAGTTGATTTAACAATTTACAAAGGTGAATTTGTTGCTTTGATGGGACCTTCTGGTTCAGGAAAGTCTACATTAATGAACATTTTAGGCTGTTTAGATACACCTACAAAGGGAACATATATCTTAAACGGAACGAATGTTAGTGCTATGAACGACAATGAATTGGCGGAAATTAGAAACAAAGAAATTGGTTTCGTATTTCAAACTTTCAACTTACTTCCTAGGTCTTCATCATTGGATAATGTAGCCTTACCTTTGGTATATGCTGGTTATTCTAAATCAGAAAGAGTTTCAAAGGCAACAGAGGCATTAGAAAGTGTTGGATTAGGTAATAGGATTACACATAAACCGAACGAGCTATCAGGCGGTCAACGTCAACGTGTTGCTGTAGCAAGGGCATTGGTGAATAATCCTTCAATTATTTTAGCAGATGAACCCACAGGAAATTTAGATACTAAAACATCTATCGAGATTATGGGTTTACTAGAAACTATTCATAATAAAGGCAACACTATTATTCTTGTAACTCACGAAGAAGATATAGCAAAACATGCCCATAGAATAGTAAGGATGAGAGATGGATTAATAGAAAGCGATCAGATGAATACCGACATCATAAGTGTGTTGGACAGAAAATAGGAAATGAAAATTTATACCAAAACAGGCGACCAAGGTCAAACTTCTTTAATAGGAGGTGTAAGAGTACCTAAGCATCATATCAGAATTGAGGCATACGGAACAGTTGATGAGCTAAATTCTTACATTGGATTAATTAGGGATCAAAATATTAACGAAGAATACAAAGAAGTACTTAAAGAAATACAAGATAGATTATTCACAATTGGTTCTTCTTTAGCATCTGATCCTGAAAAATCGAAAATGAAAATTCCAGATTTACACGAAGAAGATATAGTTTACCTGGAGAAGGAGATGGATAAGATGATGGAAACTTTACCAGAACTTAGAAATTTTATTCTACCAGGCGGACATACTATCGTATCTTATTGCCATTTAGCTAGAGTGGTATGTCGTAGGGCTGAGCGTATTACGGTACATTTATCAGAATTATCTTACGTAGACGAAATGGGTATTCGATATTTAAATCGCTTATCTGATTATTTATTTACACTTTCACGTAAAATATCTTCAGATTTAGGCGTTGAAGAGTATAAATGGATACCAAGAGTGAATAATTAGTAACAATATTTATAAACATTTAAACACTTGTTTGATATATCCATATTTCTATTAGATTTGCGAAAAAATCATAGGAAACTATATTAAATTTTAAACTATGTATTGGACACTAGAACTTGCATCTCACTTAGAAGATGCACCATGGCCGGCAACTAAAGATGAATTAATTGATTATGCAATTCGTTCAGGTGCACCCGTAGAGGTTATCGAAAATTTACAAGCATTGGAGGATGATGGAGAACCATATGAAAATATAGAAGAAATTTGGCCAGATTATCCTACAAAAGATGACTTCTTCTTTAATGAAGATGAGTATTAAACTTTTGTAAATGCTACAAAAAAAAGCATGACTAATTAGTCATGCTTTTTTTGTTTATGGTTGAAGATTTATTTTTTTATGAATTTTCTGTTTACTACACCATCACCAATTTTTAAAGTAATTACATATACTCCTTCCGATAAGTGAGAAATATCTAAATTTTGATTATTTTTTAAATTTTCATTTTCCTGATGAAGAATTTCTTGTCCCATCATATTTTTGATAGAAATAATAGACTTTTTAGATAAAAGATTAATATCCGAGATGCCAATGTTTAATACATCATTGGCTGGGTTAGGATAGAGCGTAATATTGTTTGCTAAGCTATTTGTTGAAATTCCAGTAGTAGCATCAAATACTAACATAAATCTATTGCTCCCATAAGAAGTTACATCTGTTGTAATGTCGAATGTATATGTATTTTGAGTCCTTAAATTTGTAGTAGTATTTAAAAATTTATCAATTAAATAAATAGACAATAGAGGTATTGTAGATAAACTATCAAATTTTAATGTATGTTGTCCTATTTGAACGTTAGATGAATCGTAATCCCATACTGCAATTTTAATCGAATCAATTTGAGTAGGAGTTGGTCTATAATCTACAGCCATCGCAATATTGTCAGTAGAAATTGAATAAACATTTATCTTATCGTTGAAAAATTTTACAGCTTCACTTATATCACTACCATTACTACTGCAAGAGTCTACAAAACCAAGCAATGCTTCATCAGACTTTTCATTGTTAAAATTAAAAGAATATTTTAAAATAGGCTTAGAAGACACGCCTCTAAAAAAATTAAATGGAGTTGTAGTAGTTTTGATACTTTCAGTAAATGAAATTGATGCAGCAGTATTTGTAGCTTTTACAAAAAATGCTTGTCCACTTGGTACAATAGAAGATTTGTCGTTATCACTTCCAATCATAGTTATTCCATCAGCATTAATATAATTATATGAACCAGTTTTGGCACTATAAATATACATCCAAGGCGTAATGTTTGATTTAGACCATCCACTAATAGCTGCCCAATCTATAGGACAAGGATAAGGGTTGCCTATTAAATTAAATCCATCCGAATTACTCGAACCTGTATTTGTGTATGAGAGAGATTTGGTTACAAGACCTGTATTTAAAGCACCAATGAAATCTATTGTTACATTGTCTGGAACAGTCCAGTTTAAAAAAGGATTTTCAAGATTTCTCGAACCCCTAACAAATACTTCAACTCCTGTACCAGTTGTAATCGTATTAGTTATGTTTGTCGGATCAGTCCATCCCAAACTAGCTGCACCTGAAGTTGATTCATTGTATGTTCTTATTGATGCATTACTCGAGAAAGGATTCACATCGAATCCTCCTCCTGATCCAGCTGGTGCGGTAACAAATATATCATCAATAAACTGACTCAAAGCAATGCTTCCTGAAACGTTTACAGGAGAAGATAAATATCTCCAACGTCTTTTGTCTGTTCCACCAGGGATATAGCGTTGAACAATTACATCTCCAGAAACAGACCCACTATTAATTTGAGTTACCATAGCTGTGCTATCAGCAGTAGAAGTTAAAGTTAAGTTACCTGCTGTAGTTAATATACCATTAATTAAATTGAGTTTACCATGAATTTCAACAGCTTGATTCAATGTAACATTTTGGCCATTAAGTGTTAAAATACTAATTTGTTGTTGAGTACTTATTGTTTTTGTACCTGTTCCAGCGGATTCTACATGTCCTAATATTGAAGTTTTACTACCACCAATACTTTGAACTCCACCATTTAATTTGATTTTAGTATAAGCTATACCATCAATTGCATTGGTAGTAGAATTATTTATAAAGTTTCCTTCTAATGATAATGTTGATAAGCCACTCGAGGTTTTAATATAGCTAGTTCCAGATGAGGTATAATTTCCAGAAGTTCCTCCATCAATATAAACGGTCGTTCCATTAGAAATTACTATATATGCGCCATTGTTCACAATACCTTGACAGAAAGAATTTGTAAAAAACAATAAAGTTAAAAATGAAAGTATGATGTTTTTCATCTTAAATTAATTTAATTTAATTGTTCCCACTCAACATATGATATTAATGCTCCTGTGCCTAATACTGTTATTGTAGTTGTTGTTGCAGTTTCTGTTGCAACTTGTGCAGATATTGTTCCAGCTGCGGTTACAGCAACTGTTCCTTCCATAATACATAAATTAAGCCCAGTTGTAAATGAACTACCTAATGCAACCCCAGCACCATAAGCAGTTTGTGGTTGAATAGACCAACCACCAGCAGTACTATTGTTAGCTCCGATGGTATAATACAAACCATTTGTAGCTAATGTTGGTCCACTAATTGCAAATCGAGCACCTACGGATGTTGCGCTTGCTGTATAATATATAACGAATTTAAATTTATATGTTTTATTTGCCGACACAGAAAATGATAAACCTGTAACATTTCCCAAAGTTGTGGATGTAGTAGGGAAATTAGCAGTTAAAACTGTTTTTTGAGAAATATCATCTAATAACCTAGCCCATCCATTTCCATCCCAGTAATAAAATCCAGGATATACATCTCTTGGTTTTGTACCCGCGGTTGCTGTATTATA
>CAZYBY010000321.1:0-5998 GCA_964645385.1 uncultured Sphingobacterium sp. | reverse complement strand
GATATTATTAAACGTTTAAGCTATAAATCATTCGAATCTGAATATAAAGTACTGATCATGTGGTTGCCTGAATTTTTAGGCACCATGGGGAATAGCTTATTAAAGCTGATTGAAGAACCGCCTGAAAAGACTTTGTTTATTTTAGTGGCAGAGCAGTACGATCAGATAATAAACACCATATTATCTAGAACACAACTTGTTAAGATTTCGAAATTTACCGACGAAGAGATACGATCATACTTAATTGATAAAGGTTGTGATGAACAGAGTGCGGCTCGTTATGCTTATTTAGCAGATGGAAGCATGCAGGCGGGCATCAACCTAATGAACCAAGAAGAAAACAACCTAGAGGAAGTGTTCGTGCAATGGTTTAGATTATGTTATGCGCGAAGGGGTATAGATATTCAGAATTTAATCGACCAAATAGCGGTAGCTTCATTCGGAAGAGAGAACCAGAAGAACATGTTACGCTTTGGTTTACAGGTCATCAGAGATTGTTTAACTTATAATGCACAGGCATCAGAAATTATTCGTTTCGAGAGTAAATTCTTCGAATTGCCTAAAATGGCCTCGATTATCAATGAGGTAAATGCACCACATATAATTGGGCATTTAGAAAAAGCTATCTATCATATTGAACGAAATGCGAATGCCAAAGTGGTATTTTTAGACCTTTCGATTCAAGTGATGAGGGATTTGCAAAGAAAAATGTAAATTCGCATATTAATTAAAAAATGTAATTATGGGATGTGGATCATGTTCAAGTGGTGGATGTGTGCCGGCGGGATGTAAGAGCAATGGTTCTTGTATGACGGGAGGAGGATGTAGCAAGCTGGATGTATACGATTGGTTTTCTAACGTAGACATGCCATCTAACTACAAAGCATTTAATATACTTGAAGTGAGGTTTAAAGGCTCACGTAAAGATTTTTATCGAAATACCGACAATATATATGTAGAAGCAGGCGAGTTAGTCTGTGTCGAATCGGGAACTGGGGGCTACGATGTAGGCCATGTTACAATGACCGGGGAATTGGTTCGAATGCAAATGAAAAAGCGAGGTGTGGCGGTAGATGCTCCCGAAATCAAGAAATTGTATCGCAAGGCTAGCACAATCGACGTTGAAAAATGGAAACTAGCGAAAAGCTTGGAGTACGAAACAATGCATCGTGCACGTAAAATTATTATCGAGCTAAAGCTTGATATGAAGTTGAGCGATGTCGATTATCAAGGTGATAAAACTAAAGCTACTTTTTATTACACGGCAGAAGATCGTGTAGATTTTCGTGAGTTGATTAAAAAACTTGCCGAAGAATTTAAGGTACGTATCGAAATGCGTCAAATTGGAATGCGTCAGGAAGCAAGTCGCTTAGGTGGTATTGGTTCTTGTGGTAGAGAATTATGTTGCTCTACTTGGTTAACGGATTTCAAAACAGTTAGTACTTCTGCAGCAAGATATCAGAATTTATCTTTAAACACTTTAAAACTTGCCGGACAATGTGGCAAGTTAAAATGTTGTTTGAATTATGAGTTAGATACTTATATGGATGCCTTAAAAGATTTCCCAGATGATATCAAAGAAATCAAAACAAAAAGAGGCTCTGCATATCTTCAAAAAACAGACATCTTTAAAAAGATGATGTGGTTTAGCTACCGTCATGATGAAGCTTGGATTCCATTGCATGTTAGTCGTGTTAATTCTATTATCGCAATGAACAAGAACAATGAATATCCTGATGATTTATCGGATGTAGTTATTGTTCCGAAACTGGTAGAAAAAGTATTGGATTACGAAAACGTTGTAGGGCAAGATTCACTTACAAGAATGGATGAACGTAATCGTAAGAAGAAAAATAATCGCAATAAGAAAAACAATAATCGCAAACCAAACAATGCGGGTAATGCTGGAAATTCTACTGCACCAAAAAATAATGGTGGAGGGAATTCAAATAATCCAAATAGACCACCGCAAAATAACAGGCCGAAAAAATAGTAATGCAAAAAAGATTATACATTGTAGTTTTATTTCTTGCAGTGCTTTTTAGTGCATGCGATCAAAAGCGTGTATTCGAAAGCTACCAATCTATAAAAGAAGATTCTTGGTATATCAACCAAAGACCAACATTTTACATAGATGTTAATGATACCACTACAGAGCATACTATTTATTTCAACTTAAGGCATACAGGGAATTACAAGTATTCAAACTTGTTTGTGTTATTTACCATACAAGGTCCAAAAGCTAAAGCCGAAACCCAACGATTAGAATTTAAATTGGCAGAAGCCGATGGTAAATGGTTGGGTTCGGGCTTAGGCGATATTTACTCGAATCAAATTAAAGTGATGGAAAATGTAAAGTTTCCACGCAAGGGAGTTTACTCGTTTAGTATAGAACAAAATATGCGCGATAATCCTTTGATGGGTATTGAAGATATTGGCGTTCGTATAGAGAAAAAATAACTCTAATAAGTCATATCAAAAATTCCATCTGTAATCGACAAGGAATCATTTTCTGGTCCAAACCAATTAAAAATTTTAGCATCAAATTCAAAAGTACCTGCAATAATTCTTTTAAGGGTATCTATCTTTTTAAGATGCACAAAGCCTTTTAAATTATCCCGAGTTGTATAAGCAACAGCAAGCGATTCGTTAGGGCCTATATAATATTGGCCTTGATTTCTATTGGTGTATGTAGACTCTTTTAAAATATATATACCAGTATCTACTATGTTATAAATTTTAATTCTTATGCCCTCACTTCTATCACTTGCTCGATATCCACCTTCAAAATAAAACACATGTTCTGTAGAATCCACTGGAATAAAATAACCTGAAGCAAAACCTCTCGTTCTTTGTACCCTGTCCTCCGAAATTACCATCCTCCCATTTACTCGAAACGCAATTACCTCTGCACCTGTATCTGTATACGCTGGCATTAAAGTATCGGGTTTAGACACATATCCTCCCTGAATTGCATCACTTTTTTCGCAAGCTATAAACAAAATTGGCATCATCATAACAATGATGATTGGCCTAAACTTTTTCATAATTGATTTATTTGTATTCATCATATTTAAAATCAAATCGCCCATTCGTAATTATTTTTATTTCTGGTCCGTACTGATAGATTCTTAGTGTAGCTGAAAATGTACCTGCAACTATTTTATTAATAGTGTCTAATTTCATGACATTAATTTCTGCAGTACTCCCTTTGTGAGTTACATAAGAAATTCCAAATTCTGGATTGTTAATTAACTCAAATTCCATTCGACTTTTGCCTTCCTCAAACCTATCGATAATGTATTTACCTGTATCTGAAAATTCTCTAATAAGTATATGTAAAATAGTAGTATTGGTATCAGTTTCTATGTTTGTACTAATTGATAATAATGTATCAGGATAATATCTAGTACTTGGATAAAACAAACTCACTGAATGACTTCTAATTCGCGCAGATTTATCTTTAAAAACAAATAGCTTTCCATCCACATAACAAGAAAGGACATTTGCTCCAGTATCAGAGTACGGTGGTTGAACCACCGTACCTAAACTGACACTTTCGCGCTCACACGCAACTAACAAACAAGTACAAATTATTGATAAAATGATAACTGTGTTTTTCATAGATTTTTTCGATGTTATTCTTTGATAATTTTACACATGTGTAATCCCAAATTGGATTCAACTTGTACATAATAAACACCTGATTCGATATCAGATAAATCGACATCTAGCATTTTACTTTTAAGCTTATCATTCATACTTTTTACTAATTGGTTTTGAATAGAATAAATTTTGAGATTTATGATATATTCATCACCGCTTAGGGTAATTGTGATAGCGTTATTAGCTGGATTAGGAAATATCGAAATGCTTTGTGGTAGTACTTCAACAAAATTGGAGTCGATGCTTACAACATTTCTTCCTGCAAAGCTATTTACACTTCCTATAGAAGTACAATTCGCCCACATGGAATCAAGTTGTTCAACACTATATGAATTATTGGTCATGTTTTCCTTCATCGTATTGATGCACATCCAATGGTTTGTTAGCTTAATCAACGATTGATTCTCTGTTATATTCAATGCCTCATTATAAGTCAAATTTGCTAATTCAAAATCCGCTGTTTTAGTATAAAACTGTGCTAAATCTAACAATGCGGAACATGCTTTGTCCGATTCGTTTAAATTTTTCATTAGTGCAACTCTCTTGTTCAACAATTCCTCAAAGCGAACTAGACATTGTGTGTAATTCAAGTTTATTGAAGCACCAGCATTGTTGCATTTTAACTCATAAATCCGATTGAACAGGTTTTGTACATAGGTATATGTAAGGTCTCTTAAGTAGACTACATCGCTCGAATCGTACTTATTTGTACTAGAGTACAAATCGCATAGGGATAAAAATCTGTTTGAAATATTTACGTCATTTTCATCAGTTTTAATTTGGTTTAGAATTGTTTTTAGTATAACGTTATAGGGCGCTAAAGGGTAATTTACAATATTGATTGTTGCTGAATTTTTAGAATAAACTAAGGGATCGAAATACTGTGTATTAGAGCATAAACCAGCAGAGTAACATGGGTCGTTTGTTAGCATGCTACTTACATTGCAATTAAATGTATTGTTGTTTCCTAAAATAGGTTGAGTACTATAGTTCGCAATTTTCAATGAACTTGGTGATGCTGTTTTATGGACAATAAAACTCTGTTGAGAAGGTACTGGCAAATAACTGTTTGATGTAATGCTTGTGTACCAGTTATTCTTTTGAACATTTAATGTTTGTGGAATATTTAACATTGTTCCAGCAAGGAAATAATTATCTACACTTGAACTTAATTTCAGTTGATTGTACCCATTTTCTAAATGAACAGCTAAAGCATGATCTAATAAAATTGTTTTGTTGTTAAGTCCTGCATTTACAGTTATTAAATTGTTTCCTGCATCAACACCTAAGGATGGACTAAGATTTAATGTTGCATGATTCGCAATCCATAAACCTTGATATTGAGATTTAATAACTTGGCTACATTTTAAATTCAAACTCGACTGGCTAACACATATTCCAGTATTGTATTTGGAAACTACAGCATTTTCTAATGATAATGCACATGCCAAAGAACCAACATAGTTAATTCCAGCATTAACAGAATTCTTTTGTTGTTGACTTTCACCTGCATCAATAGTAGTATTTAATAATTTACTATTATACTCTTGTCCATCTGCAATAATTCCATTCCCACAATTTTGAATATTTATATTTTGAAAGTTAAATCCTTTTCCGAATACTTTTACAGCAATAGTATTAT
Organism: uncultured Sphingobacterium sp.; assembly: GCA_964645385.1. Taxonomy (GTDB): domain Bacteria; phylum Bacteroidota; class Bacteroidia; order Sphingobacteriales; family Sphingobacteriaceae; genus CAJBVG01. The sequence goes on along the minus strand of CAZYBY010000321.1, from coordinate 690 downwards.
AGCTGAATAAGCAGTTCTTTAAACGCAGAATATTACCCGAGATATTATACTTTTCTATATTATTTAGATAGGCAGTAACTCCTGTTTTATTATTAATAAAGTCACAATCTTCTATAATAACATTGGGTTGACCATTAATAATTATTCCATAACCATTTACAATACTTACATTTTTTATTTCTGTACTTATTGCGGAGTTTATGTAAGACTCTGTATTGTCTGACAATATTCTACCATTACTAATGCTAATTTTATTTAAAGAATTTGGAAGATACGACAATGCGATTTTCGCCGAATTTACTAGTTGTAAAAGTAAATTGTTTTTGCCTGTTCCATTGAATGTAATTCCTGCATCTTTTTGCAATACAATTTCACTTGTAGCTATAGTAATGTACCCTTGCCCATTGAAAGTAAATGTTGCTCCTTCCAGAACTTCTAACCCTCCTTCTATAATTATTCTAGCATTAGGGCCAAGTAAATTAATTTTCACATTCTTACCTATCAACAAATGAGCACCTTTTTTAATCAATAAGGTCGAATTATTATAGATGCTCAATGTTGAATTATCCAGCAAGTTTAAACTAGATTTATCTGCTAAAATTAATTTTCCAATATTGCTATTAGCATCTCCTAGAATTAGCTTGCCATTATCTTTAACTTTAATTACTAGATTCTCTACACAAGAATTAT
>CAZYBY010000320.1:0-1950 GCA_964645385.1 uncultured Sphingobacterium sp. | reverse complement strand
TAGCATTCCCTTCAATCCATCCTTGAACTATTGGATTGGTGCTAAGTAAATCTAACTTACCATTGTAACCAGTCAACCAATTTTTACTTTCATCTTTAAAAGTCATAGATGCTCCTAAGAAATTATTATTGTTGTTAGTATATGCAATTGCATCACCTGGTTTACCAAATGTATTGTTTACAACAATGTAGAAGCCTAACGACTCTCTTGAATCTAAAATTCTTTTACCGTTAGGTAAAGTTCTGTATTTGCGAATTTCAGCAATTTGTTGATTATCGGTTAGTGTATTCGTTAACGAATAAGTAGTATCCGACATCATTAAAGTATCTCCAGTATCAGCATTTTTTAAGATATAAGATTTCATATCTGGAGTAAATACTAATTTGTAGTTCAACTTTTTGATTTTATTAGGATCAAAAACTTTAATGTATACCGGTCCGCTTCCGATTTCATAAGAAACAGGAACTCCAGTTGATGAAGTGTTTGCTAAAATTGCAGCTTCTGATGCAGCTGTTAATTCTAGATTTACACCACCATTACCATAACCATCATGTCTAGTTATAGGAAGGTCTTCTGTAAATGATCCGTTAATTAAACCATTTACTACTTGTCTACCAACAGTTGTACTAACAACAGTTGTAGAAGTACGGCCTGGTAAATATTTAGTTTGAGTAGCTGCAGCTGAATAAGCATAAGGCACAACTAAATAATAGTATTTTTTACCATTCACTAAATCAGTATTGAAAGTAGTAGCAAAGGCGTCTGAAGTAATTTCAAATACGTGTTTAATCCCCTTGTCCTCTCCAACAACTTCTACAGTTGCATTTGTATTTTCAGAGGCTGGATCAAATTTCTTGTTAATGATTTTTGTAACACCATCTTGAATATCAACTTGAGCAATTTCAATTGCCAAAGTTGGATCATTGATTTTACTTGCATCAATTGTTCCATCTTTCATTTGGAAGATTTTATAGCCTTGGAATTTGTATGTATAGTTAACAAAATCTTCAGCATCTAATTCAGCCTTTTCGTAACGTTCAGCTTTATCAGTTTCTTGAATCGTTAAGATAATTTTCTTATCAGATGGTGTTAAAACTGCAGTTACTGGATCAGGACCATTAGCTAATTTGAAATTATTATCGAATAATAATTGAGCTTTATCGTCAGCAATAATACCTGCTGCAATTGAAGCAAATTGGTCCCCGCTAGAAGCTCTCGCCCATACAGCACCTATAATAACTTCGTTAACAGCACCTGGTTGAAGCGTGAACGGACCTGCTGATTGTACCATACGTCTATCACCTGGCACATCAGATTCGTTCCAAGCTGGTCTGCCATCTGGATCTGTAATACCTGGGAATGCATAATTACATTGATCAGTTCCACCACGTCCATTTGGTGTTCCGTAAGATAAAATAGCACCATCTGCCCAATATCCTCTTAAGTAACGATATAATTCTGTAGCGTTTGCAGGGTCAGCGTTAATACCAGTCACACCTTGGTTCGTAAAAAACATAAATGTGCTCATTGGTAGCTCATTACCATTCTCATCTTTCGGACCTCTAAAGAAATCGATACCGAAAATTGGAGGAGTAGCTCCATAACCTAATGCTGAACCATCTTCATCATTGCTATCTGCATTATAAGTATAAGCAAAACTTCTTCTTTTAGCAGGTAGTGGGCCTGATGGTCCATCAGGGTCTACTAAAGCCATGTTACAACCTACATAGTCGTCATCCGCACCACCTAAGTCAGAGTCTGTAAATACCCCGAAATAAGTATCGTACAAAGGAGAAGATGCGCGGTTAGCAACACGATACTTATAGAAAGTCATGTTGTTAATCTCGTTAGAAGTTGAGAAACCAAACGCTAATGCCTGAATCTCTAACCCGATAGGCTCACCACCAGTATAAGCTGTATGTGTTCCACCTTTATCATTATACACCCACC
>CAZYBY010000319.1:0-1708 GCA_964645385.1 uncultured Sphingobacterium sp. | reverse complement strand
TCCTCGAACAATAATTCTATCGATTGTAGCCTGAGGTCCTTCTCGAAGAATTAAATCCATATCGATAGTATCGTTATAAACTTGTTTCTCTTGTTGATCAACATTGAAAAACAAATAACCATCATCTAAATATAATGATGCGATATCTCGACCGTTTGGATTCATTTCTAAACGAGTTTGTAATACTTTTTTATTGTACACATCCCCTTTATTTATGGCAAGAATTGCATTCAAGGTTTCAGTACTGTATTTTGTATTACCATAGAAATTAATATTTCCGAAAAAATATTTCGGTCCTTCGTAAATATCAATATCAATCACTAATGCTTTCTTATTAAGATCGTAAACTGTATCTCTTAAAATTTTCGCATCACGATATCCTAATTCATTATAGTAATCAATGATGAGCGACTTATCATCATTGTATTCTTTTTCTTGATATTTAGAGTTATTGAAGATTTTATACCAACCTTTTTCTTTGGTTTCCTTCATTAACTTTTTAATTTTCTTATCAGAAATATCTTTATTCCCTGCAATATTGATATTGGCAATTTTTACTTTACTGTTTTTGTCGATTTTAATTTTCAGCATAACAGAGTTCGACATAATTGAATCAACAGTTTCGATCAATTCAACTTTAGCATTCAAATATCCTTTTTCGTAGTAATATTTTTGAATAGAATTTCTTGTATTGTTGACTAAATTTTCGTTAAGAACTTTACCAGAAACCAGTTTTATTCGTTCTCTAAGGTCGTCTGCTTCGGATTTTTTTATCCCAGCAAAACTAAATCTTGATAAACGAGGTCTTTCTTTTAGAGCGATATCTAAGAAAATTAATTCTCCATCAATTTTAGTGACGTTTATTTTGATATCATCGAATAATCCTTGGACCCAAAGCTTTTTAATAGCTCCAGAAATTTTATCACCTGGAATTTGAATTTTATCACCAACCTCTAAACCTGTTAGTTTAATCAGGGCATAGTTATCTAAGAATTTTATTCCTGAAACTGTGATACCACCTATTTCATACTTCTGAGGTTTATTATAATCTAGTACAAATTCATCTTCATTACCAATTACAATTTGGCTCCAAGCACTGTGCTGAGAAAATGTTATAAATAGAATCGCAATAATTAATTTTTTCATGCTCATTTTAGCCCTTTACTTGTTCACTTGTTTTACCGAAACGACGTTCTCTCGATTGATAATCTTTAATCGCATCGTATAAATCTTCCTTCCTGAAATCAGGCCATAATTTATCTGTAAAATAGAATTCTGCATACGCAATTTGCCATAATAAGAAATTGCTAATGCGGTGTTCTCCACTTGTACGAATTAATAATTCTGGGTCAGGAATACCAGCTGTTGTTAAATATTTATCTAATGTATTGTCTGTAATGTCTGAAATATTAAGTGTCCCAAACTTAACTTCTTCAGCAATCCTTTTTATAGCAGTTGTAATTTCCCACTTCGACGAATAGCTTAATGCTAAATGAAGTGTCATTCGTGTATTGTCTTTTGTTTTTTCGATAGCTTCTTTCAATTCTCTCAAACAACTCGATGGAAGTTGTTCTAAATCTCCAATGGCATTTAATCTGATATTATTTTCCATTAAAGTTTTAGTTTCTTTATTAATTGTAGAAACCAGTAGCTCCATTAGTGCATTTACTTCAAACTTTGGTCTGTTCCAATTCTCAGTTGAAAATGC
>CAZYBY010000318.1:0-9353 GCA_964645385.1 uncultured Sphingobacterium sp. | reverse complement strand
TAGTAGCATTCTACACCGAATTCTTTGAGATTAGCTTTCTTTAAAAAAGCATTTCTGTTTGATTGGTTGGGGAGATGTTTTATTTCACTGATATAACAAAATCTATATAAGCCATACGTAGCTTTGTTGTAATTGTTTAACATAATCGATTCTCTCCCTTTAAACCAAGAACTTGTAAACGGTGCACCTAGATCAGTAGTTTGGTATAAGTTTTTTTTCAATTGTTGATACACACTATCGTCAGTAAGTAAATACGACATTCTAGTACTATCAATTAATCTAATGATCTCTTTGGCTTTGATATGGTTTACTTTAATACTATCACGATAAATGGAATCTGCAATTCTTTGATAATGATCATTGCTTACTAAATTAGTCATATAGTAAACAGCGTTTAAAGCAGTTTTGAAATTATCATGATGCTCTAAATCTATACCCTTAACAGTAATTTTATTATTCCATTCACGATTGCGATTGTATAATCTAAGTGTATCGTAAAAACTTCTTTCTTCTTTAGAATTTATCGATACATACCTCATCGCAGTTGTGTCAATTCCTTTAATATATCTATTGATAAAATAACAAAACCCAACACTTTTATCCATCAAAATAAAATATGGAAATTCGATTGGAGCTTGGTTAATGAGCATTTTGTAGCCATTATATGTTCCTTGCATTCCGTTAGCATGTCCAACAATCATTTTAAATGGGAATGTGGTAAATGATCTTTGTGCAAATGAAATATTGCTAGTACTTAATAGTATTATAATATTTATTAAAAGAAGTTTTATGTATTTATTAATCATCTTAACTTCTAATTATTTTATAATAATGTTTTCTGAACACATCGAATAATAAGGCAAACATTAAGATTACAGATGCTATTATTAGGGTTCCTTCTTGAATATACTTATATAAAAATCCGCCTAAAATACCGCCTAAAAAGAAAAAGGTGATAATTGCTAATCTTAGGTTGATGCTTTCCAATAGCATCTTTTTTTCTTCAATTTTTTTATGAAAAAATAGTTGAGATAATTCTATTCCTAGATCTGTAAATAATCCAGTTAAATGTGTAGTTCGAACAGTTGAACTAGATATTTGTGTTACTAAAGAATTCTGCATACCCATTGCAAATAGTAAGGTTGATGCGATAACTTCCGGTGATAAATAATTATTGTAATATTTTAAATAATATCCAACCGAGAAGAGTATGATTATTTCAATACTCATGGATAAACCATGTGAAGTTTTTTTCTCTTTAGCTTCAAAATATTCAGTTAATATACTCGAGAAAAAAGATCCAAACAGAAATGAAAATATATAGATCAAAAAGTTTATTGCCAAATCATAATGATTTAGTGAAAGTTGTTCAGAAAAAAAAGCGAAGTGACCTGTAACATTTGTGGTGAGCACACTGATAGATAATACACCAGTAATATTTACTAAGCCAGCATTTGAAGATAACAATGCTGCAAGTAATAAATTGTGTTTATAGGTTCTGTTCTTCCCTTTATGCCTAAACATTTTTTTTAGTTTAAAGAATTGAGATATTAGTATTGAGTTTGTGTTATAAAATTTTTAGAATATCTCAATTCTGAATACTATTATTTCATTAATTGTTCGTTTAGATTTTTCATGTTAAGTGCCATATCTTCCGATAACATTTTCTTTACCATAGGAAGCATTAAATTCATAGGATAAGGCATTTTACTTTTAAATCCATTTATAACTTTAGTGTGAGTACTATCGATAGCTTCGAAAGTTGTATAAGCGAAGTCAGTAGCTTCCATTGGCTTTTTGAAACGAAGCTCATATTCGATACGTTCGCCTTCTTTTATCATTTTAATTTCTTGTTCACCTACACCTACCTCGTCCATCTCACTTATCCAAGAAGAAATAGCACCAACGGTACCGTCTATACCAGTCATAGTTACTTTTACATTTGGATCAGCCATTACCCATTTGCTATAATATTTTTGGTTATCAAGCATTTTAACATAATCAAATACTTGTTGTTTAGGTTTAGCAATAATTACTTCAGATTCTAAATTTAGTTCGCTTGGCATTATTGCTGCTACAATTAGTACTACACCAATTAGTATGGCGATAGCATATAAAAATTTCTTTAATACGTTCATGGTGTTTTTTAGATTGGTTAATCTAATTTAGGAAATTGTGGTGGAATATCCATTAATCTCTTACAGATTCAACCACATCGGTGCTCGATTTTAAACGACCAGCCTTATAGAAATATCTTCTGTAATAGTCTTCTCTAAGGTCTGATACAATGACACCTTGAGTTGTCGAAGCGTGAACGAATTTGTTATTACCTAAATAAATACCAACATGGGAAACCTGGCCCCTACGTATTCTAAAAAATAAAAGATCTCCTTCTTTCATTTGAGAACGAGGAATTGGGTTCGTCATTTTGTACATACTCCTGGAATCACGAGGTAATACACGTTTGTAAACCTTTTCGTAAACGATTCCTGTAAAACCTGAGCAGTCTACACCTCTTTTAGTTTCTCCTCCAAAGCGATATCGAGTACCTAGCCACTCGTACATTTGGTAATATAACTCCAATTCAGAAGCAGTATCTACGGGCAAACCAGTTTTTTGTGCGTGAAATTGGAAACGTAAGGTATCGGGATCTAGTACACTTTTGTCCTTAAATACATCTTTTTCAGTGATTTCTGGCAATTTGTACTTTCTGTTTTTGGCTCTAGAAAATTGAGCATAAATGCATTGAACACCTATCAACAGCACTAGAATAACCCCAAATAAGTGTTTAATCGCTCTAATCATCTATAATCATCATTTCTGAACCTCAAAAATACGCAAAATCCCTGAAAAATAAGATAATACTAAGTGTAGTTAATACACGAACTTGTTTTAATCAATATTATGAGTATTTTGCATAAAAAAATCAAAGATAAATCTCAAGAAGAAATGCCTTTAGATTTACTTTTTTGCTTTTTATTGATAGATTTGCGGTTCTATTGCACAAACGAAAAATTATGGCAGTTAAGATTACAAAAGAAACTTATTTAAACTGGTACGAATCAATGTTATTGATGCGTAAGTTCGAAGAACGTGCTGGTCAGTTATATGGTCAACAAAAAATACGTGGTTTTTGCCATTTATATATTGGACAAGAAGCCGTAGTTGCGGGAGCGATGTCTGTTTTAAGAAAAGAAGACGGGATGATTACAGCATATCGTGATCATGCTCATGCAATCGCAAAAGGTGTTACAGCAAACGCGGTAATGGCTGAATTGTATGGTAAAGCAACAGGTTGTTCTAAAGGTAAAGGTGGATCAATGCATATGTTTGATGCGGAATGTAATTTCTTCGGTGGACATGGTATTGTGGGTGGTCAGATTCCATTAGGTGCAGGTATTGCATTTGCAGAAAAATATAAAGGTACTGACAATGTATGCGTATGTTATATGGGTGATGGAGCTGTTCGTCAGGGAGCTTTGAATGAAACATTCAACATGGCAATGCTTTGGAAACTTCCTGTGATATTTATTTGTGAAAACAATGGATATGCTATGGGTACTTCAGTGCAAAGAACAACTAACATGACTGATATTTACAAAATCGGATTAGGTTTTGATATGCCATGTGCACCAGTGGATGGTATGAGTTGTGAAGCAGTTCATAATGCAATGGACGAAGCGGTTGATAGAGCTAGAAGAGGAGATGGTCCAACATTCTTAGAAATTAAGACATATCGTTACAAAGGACATTCAATGTCGGATCCTGCTAAATATCGTTCTAAAGACGAAGTAGAGGATTACAAACAAAAAGATCCTATTGAACAAGTAAAGGCAACAATCTTGAAAAAGAAATATGCTGACGAAAAATGGTTAGATGAGGTTGAACAAAGAGTAAAAGATATTGTTGAAGAATCAGTAGATTTTGCTGAGAAGTCGCCTTATCCAGAAGCTTCAGAATTATATACAGATGTATATGTTCAAAGTGATTATCCGTATATTATGGACTAAGTGATATAATACATAATTCACAAAAAGTAAATAAAAGACTAATAGAAGAAGTTAGTAAAACAGAAATCTCTCAATACTAACATCATAATACTTAAATACTAGATAAAATGGCTGAAGTAGTAAGAATGCCGAAAATGAGTGATACCATGACTGAAGGGGTATTAGCTAAATGGCATAAAAAAGTAGGTGATAAAGTTAAGTCAGGTGATTTAGTTGCAGAAGTTGAAACAGACAAAGCAACTATGGACTTTGAATCATTCCAAGAAGGAACTGTATTATATATTGGTGTTGAAGAAGGCAAAGCAGTACCAGTAGATGGTATCATAGCTGTGTTAGGTAAAGAAGGAGAAGATTTTCAAAGTTTATTATCTGAAGCTCCTGCTGCAGCATCAGCACCGGCTACAGTTGAAACTTCTACTCCAGTAGTAAGCGTTACAGCATCATCAGCTGCAACTCCAGTTTCCACTTCAAGTTCTGATGCAAGAGTTAAAGCTTCACCTTTAGCGAAGAAATTAGCAGAAGAAAAGGGAATCGACTTATCACAAGTAAAAGGCTCTGCAGAAAACGGACGCATCATTAAAAAAGATGTTGAAGAATTCAAAACAGGATCAAGTTCAACTACAAAAACTGCAAGCGTTACAATTCCGACGTTTATTGGTCAAGAAAAATATACAGAAGTACCAGTTTCGCAAATGCGTAAAGTTATTGCAAAACGTTTAGCAGAAAGCAAATTCTCAGCACCACATTTCTACTTGAAAATGACTGTTGATATGAGTGCTGCTATGGATGCTCGTGTTAAAATGAATGAAGTTGCTCAAGTTAAAATTTCATTCAACGATATCGTATTAAAAGCTGTTGCCGTTGCATTGAAACAACACCCTCATGTAAATTCATCATGGTTAGGTGATAGAATTCGTTACAACGAACATGTAAATATTGGTGTTGCTGTTGCAGTTGAAGACGGATTATTAGTTCCAGTAGTTCGATTTGCAGATGGTAAATCATTATCTCATATTTCGGCAGAAGTAAAAGACTTTGCTCAAAAAGCAAAAGATAAAAAATTACAACCTAGCGATTGGGAAGGATCAACATTTACTATTTCAAATTTAGGAATGTTTGGTATCGATGAATTTACAGCAATCATTAATCCACCAGATGCATGTATTCTTGCAGTAGGCGGAATTCAATCAGTTCCTGTAGTTAAAAACGGACAAGTTGTTCCTGGTAATATTATGAAATTAACATTATCATGCGATCATAGAGTAGTTGATGGCGCAACAGGTGCGGCATTCTTACAAACGGTTAAATCTTTATTAGAAGAACCAGTTCGTTTATTAGTATAAAGTAAAAGTAGTTAGTATCAAGTAAGTCACTCGATACTAACTACTCAATACTGAAAGCTATCTTTCATATTTCCAATTTCTAGTTTTTCCTTCAGATAGTTGTTCTATCATTTGAACAATTCTTCTCTCTTTCGTGCTTTCTTGTTTTGCATCTAGTATCCAATTCGTGTATTCATTTTTTTGACTAGCACTTAATGAATCGAAAAAAGTCAATGCTGATTTATTCTTTTTCAATCTATTTAAAACTTCTGCAGGTAAAGGGATTTCATCAGCTTTTTTATTTTTAGTTTTCGAGCTTAAAGTCACACCTTGATCAATTAATAGCATTGCTTCTTTTATATATTTCAGAAGTATTTTATCTGAGGGAAGATCTTTCAAGCTTTTAATTTTACCAAGATGTCCCATTGCTGATTCAACTCCTTCTTTATCTCTCATAAATATCTTGTCAGGATCTTTCATCTCAGGGGCTAACCAAAAACCAAATGCACAATGCTCCTTGAAAGATGCCATACTGCAAAGTATTTTCCCTTTATATAAGAAATGTGGGAACGACCACTTTAAAGCCTCCTCAACATCGGGACAAGCTTTGTGAACTATATATTGTAAATGCTCTAATATTGGAATTGCAAAATCCTGAGACTTTAAAAAATAAGTATTGAAAGAAGTTTTCATCGCGTAGAAATTTATATTTAAAGTATAAAAAAATGTTTAATATATGCAGGATTTTATTTAAACCTGCATATATGCAGGTCTTTGGTGGCATGACTTAAGTGGTGCCACCATGTTAAATGCCATAAAGATTAAACCTTTTAATTGTTATTTCATCTTAACATAAAACTAAACTTACTTGCATGAAGAATAGAATCTCAGTAATACTCGCTTTAATTATTTCAATATTTCTGTTTGAGAAATGTAAAAAATCAGAAAGTACTAATAACACGTCTGAATCTTTTCCCGCAGTTCAATCTACTTTCGGTACGAATATCAATTTAAATAATTTAGAAAATTACGCGCAACAAGATATTCCTACTTATATATTAAAAGATAATACTGCAGGGAATGTTATCACTAATGCTAAAGCTACTTTAGGTCGTGTATTATTTTATGATAAAAAATTAAGTATTGATAATTCAGTTTCTTGTGCTAGTTGTCATCAACAGCAGTTCGCTTTTAGTGATACTGCATTAGCTAGCCATGGTGTAAGTGGTGGCTTAACAGGCAGGCATTCTATGCGACTTATAAATACAAGATTTGCTATAGAAAATAAATTCTTTTGGGATGAGCGTGCTGCAAGTCTTGAAGCTCAAACAACTAGACCTATTCAAGATCATGCTGAAATGGGGTATAGTGGTTTGAATGGACGACCAACAATTTCTACTCTAATTTCTAAGCTAGAAACAACCGATTATTATAATGAGTTGTTTAGATATGTTTATGGTAATACAGAAATTACGGAAGCAAAACTACAAGAATGTTTAGCTCAATTTATTCGTAGTATACAGTCTTTCGATTCAAAATATGATGCAGGAAGAAAACAAGTAAACAATGACAATCAAAATTTTCCAAATTTCACAGCAGAAGAAAATGCTGGTAAAAATTTGTTTATATCTCCACCGGTATTTGATGCTACTGGTAATAGAGTAGATGGTGGTTTGGGCTGTGCAGGTTGTCATAATCCTCCTGAATTTGATATTGCTCCTAATTCAGGAAATAATGGAATTATAGGCGTTTTAAATAATACTGCGATAGATATTACAAATACACGTGCTCCATCGTTGAGAGATCTTGTAAATACGAATGGTGAAGTAAATTCACCAATGATGCATACAGGAGTTTTGCCAACACTTAAGCAAGCTGTTGGACATTATGGTTCGATAAAAATTGCAAGTGGTAATACAAATCTAGACCCTAAATTAAAACCAAATGGTTTTGGTCAACAACTTCATTTGAATGCCAATGATGTTAATGCTGTAGTAGCATTTCTAAAAACATTATCAGGTACTAATGTTTATGTCGATAAGAAATGGAGTAATCCATTTCTGAACTAAAAAACAAGAAAAGTTTAATAAATGCAGTTTTTGGTGGCACGACTTAAGTCATGCCACCACTTTTTTTCTCTTAATTTTTAAGTTCTGAAATTGCAATCCAAGCCATCAAGCCTGGTCCAATTTTCAATGCATTTTCATCGATATCAAAATTGGGAGTGTGAACCGATGCTGTTATACCTTTTGATTTATTTCCTGTACCTAATCTGTAGAAGCTTGCAGGCATTACTTGTGAATAGTATGCAAAGTCTTCCGCTGCCATCCAAATATCTAAATCAATCACGTTTTCTTTTCCTAAATATTCCTCTGCAGCTGTTTTAGCTGAAGCTGTTACTTTTTCATCATTCACTAAAAATGGATAACCTTTACGAATTTCTAATTCAAGTTTTCCACCCATGCTTTCTACAATACCTGTTGCTATTGTTCTGATATGCTCGTGTGCTTTAGCTCTCCAATCTTCATCTAATGTTCTAAAAGTGCCTTCAATTATTACTTCATTCGGAATTACGTTTGTTGCTCCATTCGCTATCACTTTTCCGAATGATAAAACAGATGGCATTTTTGGATCTGCATTTCGACTTACTACTTGTTGCAATGCAACAATCATATGCGATGAAATTAATACCGGATCAATATTGAATTGTGGCATCGCTCCATGACCTCCTTTACCTATTACCTTAATGTATAATTCATCTGTTGAGGCCATGTATTTTCCAGATCGAAATCCTACTTTACCAGTTTCAATTAATGGCATTACATGCTGACCAATTATAGATTCTGCTTTGGGATTTTCTAATGCACCTTCTTTAATCATTATGCTCGCTCCACCTGGTAATTTTTCTTCTGCAGGTTGAAAAATTGCCTTCACAATTCCTCCCCATTCTGCTTTTAATTCGTTTAATATTTTTAAGGTTGATAATAATGATGATGTGTGTACATCGTGCCCACATGCATGCATTATACCAGCATTCTTCGATTTATATGAAACCTCATTTGTTTCTTGAATAGGCAAAGCATCGATGTCGGCTCTTAATGCAACTACTTTTGATGAAGTTCCATTGCCTTGTATATGTGCAACAATTCCAGTATCAGCTTTTACTTCAAATGGAATTCCCATCGATGTTAATTGCACTTGTATGTATTTTGATGTTTCGAATTCTTGAAAAGATAATTCTGGATTCGAATGTATATGATGTCTGTAGCCTTGTGTCTCTGAAAAATATTTTTCCGAAAGTTCTTTAATTTTAGTTAACATGATGTTATAGTCCGTATTGATCAATCAAATATACTAAAGCTGTAATAGATGCAGCGCCTAATTCCAACTCTCTTTTATTTACTGCTTCAAATACATCTGTTGCAGCATGATGTATATCGAAGTATCTCTGTGAATCCGGACGATACCCAATTAATGAAACATTTGGTGCTTTTAATGGTCCAATATCTGATCCACTTCCTCCTTTATCAATCTCATGCAAGCCATATGGTTTTAATAGGTATTCCCATGATTTAATTTTACTCACTACAGCATTAGATGCATCAATATCAAATCCTCTTGGTGTAAATCCACCTGCATCTGTTTCAATTGCTGCTAAATGTTTTTCGTTTAATCTTTTCGCTTCTTCTGCATATTTCAATCCTCCTCTTAATCCATTTTCTTCGTTCATAAACATTACCGCTCTTATCGTTCTTTTCGGGCGAATTCCCAATGTTTTAAACAGGTGTAAGACTTCTAAAGATTGAACACAGCCAGTTCCATCATCGTGTGCTCCTTCAGCTAAATCCCATGAATCTAAATGACAACCTACTGTTATAATTTCCTCTGGAATTTCTAACCTTTTAATCTCAGCAATAACATGTTAAAAAACTTTATCTGGTAAGGTATCGAAATTAAATTTGATGAAAAATTGTGTGCTTGGTTTTTTGTTACTCGCACTTAATGCTTAAGAATCACTTGT
>CAZYBY010000317.1:0-1592 GCA_964645385.1 uncultured Sphingobacterium sp. | reverse complement strand
ATTTAGTAAAAATTCGTACAAAAAAGGAAGCTATACTAAGTATTTAGCTAAATTGATATAGTTGGATTTGAATGTCAATCTCGATACCCGATACCCGCTACCCGATACTTAATTAACCCTATTCATCTTCAAGCTCCAATATACTATCCCATGCATTTCGTCAGAATTTATGCTATAAGAGCTTGAAAATTCCATTTTTACTAGGCCTTTGTTGCTTACATATTGAAATATTTGATCGTCGGGTCGGAAGAACGAATCGTCTGAAAGTACATTGTATTTAATCTTTACACAATTGTACTTGGCTACTTGGTTTGAAATGCTTGATTGACCGACTACCTCATATCTTCTAGTGTTATCATCAGGACTTTCACCCCAGTGCGTGCCTAATTTCATGTTGGAAGGGAATTGAAAAATTGGCGGATTATATATTTGTAATTCTTCAAAATCACTTGATTTTGATGCAACATAATAATAGCCATCCTCCAGAAAAGTCACATATTCAATTCGGTTTAAGCCTACCCATCCTAGATTAGAAACTACTTTACATTGATAGTTATTGATTATAGTATCTTTTAAAACTTCTGTTATCACAGTATCGTATTTTAAACTTGCACTATCTAAATTTGTAGTAGTAGTATCATCGTATAGATAGCTTTGTTCCATAACGTAAATGAACTTATCGCCAACTTCGTACTTTACAGTGACACTTTCAGACGTTTCATCTTTTTTACAAGAGATTAATACTATAGAGCAAAGCAGAATAAGTAGTTTGTTTTTCATCCTTTTTATTTTTTTGTCCTTCGTCCTTCGTCTTTCGTAGTTGGTCCTTCGTCATTGGTCCTTCGTCATTGTTAATGTTCAAATTAACTTATACTATCAAAGTTATACCCTTCGTTTTTCCAGAACTCCATAGCCTTTGGTAAGGCAGTTTTCAAACGAGGATAAGCTTTAAGGCTATCATGAAATACAATAATAGAGCCAGATTCCGTGGCTTGTGTGGCATTCTTAAAACATTTCTCTGCATCAATGTTCAAATCGAAATCTCCACTCAGAATATCCCACATTATTATTTTTGTATCAGGGTAGTTCTTTTTTATCCCTTTTATCTGAGAAGGTAAAATCCTTCCATAAGGTGGACGAAAGAGTTTCGTTTTGGTAAAAGAATTGCAAAGCTCTATGTTCTCTAAATATACATTCGTATCTGTTTTCCAGCCGTTTAAATGATTGAATGTATGATTTCCAATCGAATGCCCCGCACTTTTTACTTGTTCATATATTTCAGGATGTTTTCTCACATTATCTCCAATACAAAAGAATGTAGCCTTAGCATCGTATCTTTCTAATGTTTCTAAAACAAATGGTGTAACTTCGGGAATCGGCCCATCGTCGAAGCTTAGGTAAATGGTTTTCGATGCAGAAGGTATATCCCAAATTAAAGACGGATACATCTTTTTAAGTAATATGGGATTTTTAGTGAAATACATTATGTATAATTAAATTTACGTAACAACGCTGTTTCATTGTTTTGTAATAGCGAATTTAACATAATTTTACACATTATGAGTATTGGGTAGTGGGTAATGAGTAATGAG
>CAZYBY010000316.1:0-2695 GCA_964645385.1 uncultured Sphingobacterium sp. | reverse complement strand
TAAAATATTTTTATCATTATCAGTTATATAAAAACAAATAATGAAAACAGCATTAATAATTGCTACCTATAATTGGCCATCAGCATTAGCATGCTGCTTGAACAGTTTATTGCTACAATCGTGTATGCCTGATGAAATTATTATTGCTGATGATGGATCTAAAGATGATACTAAAGAATTAATCAATCGATTTTCTTCATTACATAAATTGCCTATTATTCATGTTTGGCACGAAGATAATGGCTTTAAGCTCTCTCATATTCGTAATAAAGCCATAGCAAAATCAACATCAGATTATATCATACAGATTGATGGAGATATCATTATGCATCCTGATTTCGTGAAAGATCATCTTCGTAATGCCCAACAGAATAGATATTTAAAAGGCAGTAGAGTATTGCTAAATGAAGAAAGTACAGCTCATTATTTGTATCATCATAAAGAACAACCTACTTATCTCTCTAGTGGAATCGTAAATCGATTAAATGCTGTTCATATTTCATTTCTTCAACAATTATTTTTTAAAAAGATTTCAGACCCCTTTAAAATCAGAGGCTGTAATATGTCGTTTTGGAGGAAAGATTTTATTGATGTGAATGGATATAATGAAGATATCGCTGGATGGGGTAGAGAAGATTCGGAACTAGTGATGCGTTTTATCAATCGAAATATTTTTGGTAAAACACTAAAGTTTGGCGGAATTGCTTTTCATTTATATCATAAAGAAAACAGTAAATCTGATTTACAAAATAATCAATCGATTCTTGAAGAAACCATTTCAAATAAACTTACCCGTTGTGCTAATGGAATAGATAAATATCTATAAGTTAAACTTCAACATTTTTCGGACGAGCATATAAAAATAATGCATTAAAAAAGGCATAGAAGGTAACACCAGCTTGCGTTTCAATAGTGTCTTCCATTGTCATGGAAAGTAAAAATGAAATTAAAAAGATGATGTAGAAATAGTCGAAATATTTCTTTTCATAAAACAATGGGCTAATAATTCCATACATAAATATGATAAATCCGATGATTCCGAACGTAAACAAGATTGTCAGGTATTGATTATGTGCTCGATGTTGAAACTTCTCTTGAATGATAGTTGGGTGGGCATCATAATAAGCAGTATAAGCATCTTTTACATCTCCAGTTCCAATTCCAATAACTGGAGAAGTTTTGAAAATATCTATAGCGATTTTCCAAAACACGAAACGTTGAGCAATTGATTGTCCGGAAGGATCACCACCTTGTTGATAATTATTAAGTTCGTATTTAATCTCATCAACACGAATTTTTACACTTGGTATACTTAGATAGGTAATTACTGGAAGTGCAATAACAGCAAGAATTAGAGAGATAGTAAGCCACCATTTTCTCAAGGTATAAATTAGATAAAATGCGAAGAGTGCAGCCATCACAAAATAAATAAGTATACCCATTCTTGCACCAAGTATTCCATTAAATATAAACAACCATATTCCAATACTTAGTAAAAGTATATTTCGGATTGATATAAGATTTTCTTTATTAGTGAAGATTAAATAGAATGCAGCAAAAGATGCAATAGCATTCATTAAGCTTAATCGAATATGTGAAATAATAGTTGAGATTTCCCGAAGTTCTTTTATTTCATTTCCATAATATCTTATATAGATATAGAATGCATAAAGTGAAGAAACGAATGCTGTGAGGATTAGTATTTCTAAAATTCTATCGAACTGTTTTTTTGTTAAAGATATAGAACTAGCAAATACTATGGGCAGTAATAGAATTGGCAATTTAATTTTCAAATCCTTTAAAGCGTATTCAAAGTTTTCTGTGTAAAGTAAACCAATGATATGAATTGCGAATACACTCATTAGAGCCCAAAAAGATTTGCTCTTTTTTAAAGCCGACCATTTATCTTGAAATTTATCTTCTATTAACCAAGTAAGTATTAATGCAGCATTGCTGATGCTATTTATTGCAGGAGAGAAGAACACTCCGATAATAACACCGCAGATGAAGAAAGTATAATACTGCTGAAAGGTATATTTCTTTAGGATAGTCATAGTTTATACAAGTTCGAAAAAAAATCGAAGAATAAAAACAAAAAAGCCCCCTAATTTAGGAGGCTTTCTGTTTTATATAAGTTTAATTATAATTTACGTTTTACTTCAACGTTTTCATATGCTTCGATAATATCACCAACTTCGATATTGTTGAAGTTTTGAATATTCAAACCACACTCATAGTTAGTAGCAACTTCTTTCACATCATCTTTGAAACGTTTCAATGAAGCTAATTCACCTGTATGTATTACTACACCATCTCTAATGATACGTACTTTGCTATTTCTATTAATCTTACCGTCGATTACCATACAACCTGCGATAGTTCCAACTTTCGAGATTTTGAATGTTTCACGAATTTGAACGTTAGCAGTAATTTTCTCTTCAAATTGTGGAGCCAACATACCTTCCATCGCCGATTTAACTTCGTTGATAGCATCGTAGATAATTGAATACATACGTATATCAATTTGTTCTTGTTCTGCTAATTTACGAGCGTTTAATGAAGGACGAACTTGGAAACCTACGATGATCGCATCCGAAGCAGATGCTAACAATACGTCTGATTCAGAAATTTGCCCTACCGACTTATGAATAATATTAACTTGAATTTCTTGAGTAGATAATTTCAATAATGAATC
>CAZYBY010000315.1:0-3474 GCA_964645385.1 uncultured Sphingobacterium sp. | reverse complement strand
CCATCCGTTTTTACTTTGCCCATCCCGTAATGTAATCAAGTAATAATAGACACCATCAGGTAAAGTTCCGCCTTGTTGATTTTGTCCTTGCCAATCATTTAAGTAATTTGATTTATCATATACCTTACGACCCCATCGGTTGTAAATTTCGAGTAACTTCACATCAAATCCCGTCAAATCAAAAGTATCGTTATTTCCATCGTCATTGGGCGTGATTATATTGGGAAAATCACACATTGTAGACGTGATTTCAAATGGCAAATTTGCGGTGCATCCGTTATTATCCGTTACCGTCACCGAATAATTTCCTGCAGGTTGTTGTTGCAAGAAAATAGGATTGTCTGTTGAGGAAAAACTTGCCGGTCCCGTCCAATTGTAGTTGGCCGTAGTCGGATCAAATGAATTATTAAGCGGTAGCAATTCCACTTTGTATTGTCCACCAAAACAGCCTTGAACTAACGTAAATTCGGGCAAAGCATGAACGACCAATTCAACGGATGTTGTTTTTTGACAACCGTTTCGCGTAACTACTAATTGATAAATCCCCGAATCTACAGGTGAAGTCGTCGAAAAACTGGGTTCTTGAACAACTGATGAAAATCCATTGGGACCCGTCCAAAGGTAGTTAGCGTTGGTCACCGTTGTCATTGTAAACGCAACGGGGGTACCTGAACAAACTTCGATAAAATCGGTTCCAACTAAATCCGGTATAGGTTCTTTGAGAATTAGTGTTAGTTGCGCTTCATCTAGGGTATTACAAACGCCTGCAACCTGATAGGTAAAAACATATGTTCCATTAGTTACTCCAGTAGCGTCCCAAATTGCACCTGTCAAATTACCGCTAGGCACCACTTGATTCCAATTTCCACCAGCATCGAAATTACCTTGCAAAAGAGTAGCTAAATCGAGTGTTGTTACAGCATCACAAAACTCTACTACGGTATCATTACCTGCATAAGGCAATACTATAGGATTTATAACATAGGTAAATTGCTGCGCTGTACAGGTGTTAGGGACGGTGGTATTTAATTCGACGACATACGTTCCAGGTGTGGTTGCGTTGGTAAACGGATTTAAATTTAAAACATGTGATGCACTCAATATGTTAGAGGGATCCGTTGTTTTCCACCATTTGTAGGTATAAAAACTCAACAGGTCAATACTCAATTGAGCGGCCTGACCTTCACACAAATTTTGAGCCGTTATCGATGGAGGATTCAATTGAGTGATGTCATAATCCCTGTTCACAATATTTCCACAGCTATCTTCCACCGTGAAATTATAAATTCCGGGTTGCAATCCGACAAACTCATTATTGGTCCCATTACTAAAAACAAAAGGAGTCCCATTAAATGAAGTAATCGAATACTCAAGTGGAGGAATGCCTTGTGCAAAAATTTTCACTACAGAATTGGCATTCAAACAATTTACTCCGATTGCATTTATAATAAATAAATCATCCGTATAATCAAACTCTTTAACAGTTTGGTAGCATTTCTTATTCGAGATTACTCCAAAATTATAATATTCAAAAACGGAAACCACACGAAAATGGCCTTCTGACATAATATTGGGATTTAATCCAAAAACCAATGCAAGCGAATTAGTAGACGTAGGATTTGTTCCAGTAGTATAGACAACACCGGTCAACGGATGAGTCCATTGTCCAAGAGTAGGATTCCATTTCTGCAACCAATAATGATGCGGTGTGGGGTTATTATCAGTGACTTGCAATACCAATGAAAATGAGTTGCATTGCGGAATAATTTCGCATTGTTCATTATATTGATAGCCAATAAAGTGAAAATTTTCTACTCGTAAAATTCCGCATTGATCAACAGTTCTTATGATGTAATCACCTTCTGGAATGTCATTTAAATAAATAGTACCACTTGTTGCAATACCCGCATTTAAATTGTGTGGCAACGGAAAAGTGTAAGTACCAGGAGCAGCAATAATTTCGCAAGAAACATATTGAATGTTTGGCGTAGACAACTTTACAGATACATAACCTTCACCACAACCCGTTAACTCTGTATGTAATGAAGGCCCCGTATAAACCGCTGTACTTAAAGTTACAATCCTTGTTGTACTATTCCCGCAACTATCTGTAATGATAAAGGTATACGTTCCAAAAGGCACATTGTCTATTTGCGCGATTATCGCATCGGTAAGTTGTATTGTAGAGGAATAATCAAAAGGTAATGGATTTGGATAATTTGGTGGCGCACTAACCAATTGGATAGTTTGAAGTGTTGCACTGGGTTCAATCGTTATTTTTACATCACCAATTCCTTGATTCCCACATCCGTTTAAATTCAAAGGAAAAGCGCTAACACTTGGAATTATAGTTGAAATTTGAAATGAAAATGAAAAAGAGACCCCACAACTATTAACTCCTGTAAATGTATATTCTCCAGCCGGTAAACTGGCATTCAAATAGCCCCCAACAATAAATGCCGATAAATCCAATGGCAATGTTGGAGTAAATGCTGGCGGAGCTACTGTTACAATAACGGTTCCGCCCGGAGCGTTCGTTCCCAAATCCAAGTTAAAATCTGCCATTGTTTGACAGTTTACCACATTGATGGTATTGGTAAAGGAGGGAACAATATAATGCAGGTTTAATGACTGAATATCTACCCGACCGCAGGCGTCTGTCACACGAATAGTATAATCCCCCAAAGGAATATTATTCGAAGTAGTAGAAGCATAAACCACACTTGAATCTGTAAAAGGTCCTGGATGAGTACTGTTAAATAAACCGGGATTAAAACCCGCAGGTGCCTGTAAAAACTCAAGGGTATAAGGAGGTTTGAAATTACACACATTAACACTTAAAGAAGGTGAACAGCCATCAAAAACTTGGGCAAATGTTGCCGTTAACTTGGTGTTTAAAATATAATTTACCGATTGATGTACTATTCCACAAGCATCTGTAATAACAAATGAATATTGGTAGGCTTGATTATTGTAAAACGGCATCTGAATGGGTATAAACAAATCATGATCATCCCCAGTGGCAACGGCTGTTGTGGTTGTAATTGTAGTTCCATTGTTAGGATCCAAAACTAGCGTTTCTACGATCAAAGGATAACGAAAAAAATCTAAATCCGTCATAGTTTCAACATGCAGTTGACCTGAAATCACATCGCATGTCACCAACTCACATTCGGTTGTAAAACTTAAAAAATTAATATTGGGTGGATTTTCAAAATCAATGGTAAACGACTGAACCAATCCTTCACCACAATTATCGACTACACGAACATTATACACCCCCGGAGGTAAATTAATAAAGCTATTGGAAGTTTGAGGAGGAATAGTTAGTGGCCCTGAAATTAATTCATACGTAACAGGTGCTCCAGAGGTAACATTCACCGTTACATCACCATTGAAACAACCATTTCTATTGATCTGTAATGTATAAGCAAGGGGATTTAATTGATTCCCAATAGTTGTAAACACCTGTTG
>CAZYBY010000314.1:0-5762 GCA_964645385.1 uncultured Sphingobacterium sp. | reverse complement strand
CTTTTTAATACTATGGCATTAATTTGATTGTCTTCTACGATGAGAATTTTTTTTATTGAACTAGCATTTAAAGCCTCAACACGTAAAATCAAATCTGTACTCAACATTCTATTATTTTATCATTTTTGCCATTAACTCTGCTTTAGAATTAATACCAAGTTTATTGTAAATATGTTTTAAATGTTGATTAATAGTGAAGGTAGTAACAAACAAACGATCTGCTGCTTCTTTGTAGCTTAAACCCTCTGCTAAAAGTTGAACTAACTCATACTCTCGTTTCGTTAGTTTATCCTTCAACTCTTCAATCGGATTGTGTCTGAAATCTGCAACCAAATGACGTGCTGCATTTGGAGAAATTGAGAATCCCCCTTCTATTACCGCTTCAATAGCTTTTTGAATTTCCGACATGCTAGATGTTTTCAGCACATAACCATGCGCACCTTTTCTCAACAATTCACGCACAAATTCCTCATTGTCGTAAGCCGTTAATACTATAATTTGTGCCAATGGATATCGTTTATGTATATGTGGAAATCCTTCCACTCCACTCATACCAACTAAGTTGATGTCTAGTAAAATAACTTGAGGGGCTTCGGCATCATCCGACATTAAGTCTTCAATTCCATCGTACATCCAAACAACAGAATATTGTCCGGTCATGTCTAAAAATTCTGAGTAATTCGCTCGTAGATCTATGTTATCTTCTACAATTCCAATTTTTATCATTTTGGGTTATTTTAAAAAAAAAAGCAGCTAAGCACATTTGGGATGGTGTTAGCTGCTAATTAAATTTACTTACGCTCTCATCACAAATATGAGGATTTTTATATTCCTGACAATTACTAAGAATAGTACTTTTTAAAATAAAAAATAAACCTCAATAATTGCTAAACTAGCTATCCTACAGCTTGTTAATTCAATATTCAAAATTACGCATTTTTATTCTGAATACTTTTTTATTACTAAAAATAGTTCTTCAAATGAAAATGGCTTTGTTAAAAACTCGGTTGCTCCTAACTTAATTGCTTTGTCGTATTCCTCTCTTTCTGCTTTTGCTGATAGAAATACGATAGGCGTTCCATTATAATTGGGTAAAGATTTTACAGTAGCCAAGAACCCATAACCATCCAAAATTGGCATCATAATATCGCAAAGTACGAAATCTGGTTTAAAGCTATGATAAAGTTCTACTCCTTCGCCCCCATCTTTTGCGGTGCGTACATCGTGTCCCTTTATTTCAAGAATCTCCTGAATGTTTTCTCGGATGTGCTTTTCATCCTCCACTACTAATATCCTCATGGCAGTTTAATAGTAAATTTTGAACCCTTATTCACGCTACTGTCTACAAATATTTCTCCTTTGTGTATGGTAACAAACTCTTTTACGATAGCTAATCCTAGTCCGGTCCCTTCTATATTGCTTGAGTTTGAAGCTCTATAAAACGATTGAAATAAATTATTTATCTCTTCGGCTGGAATACCAATACCATCATCTATAATTTCAATATACGAAAATCCATTCGATTTATACAATTTTACCTTAGGGTGTCCTTCAGAGTACTTCAATGCATTAGAAATTAAATTTAAAATTGCATGAATAATCAATCGTTTATCAATAGATATTGTATAATCTTCATCTTCGTGAATAAATTGAATACTCCTTCCATCGGCTAGCTGACTAAAATAGGTGTCTAGTACTTCGTTGATTATTAGTTTTAAATCTTCATTATTCGGCAAGAAAGGAATCTTTCCTTCTTCAATTTTGCCTATGGTTAATATATCCGACATCAGATCGCTGAACTTCTGAATTTCAGTGTTGATTAGATGAATATGATGAAGGGTTTTATCTTTTTTATCGAAATTAATATTACTTAAATAAAACTCTATTAACTCCACACTCGATTGTATAGAAGTTAGAGGAGTTCTAAACTGATGAGATGCTGTAGTAACGAATGAAGATTTGAATTTACCTAGTTCAATTTCTCGCTCGAGTGTATCTTTCAGTTGAGCTTCAGCATTTTTTTGTTCTGTAATATCGCTTGCGATTAATACGTAACGAGTAGTATTAGAATCGTCGGTTTTAAGTGTGTTTACGGTTAATAAAACTGGTATTCTTCCACCATCACTTGTAAGATAATTCCATTCAAAAGTATTCGGTAGATTATTTGCGATTTTATATTTGAATAATTCGATTGAAGAACCAAAGTGTATACCTTCTTCACCTAACACTTCTACGCACATTTTTACTTTCGAGCTAGGTTCGTGAATAAATTCAGTATTGGCGTTAGTTGCGAATTTGTCTGGAGATAAACCTAATTTGGTGTAAGTTGCGGGGTTACATTCTATTAATTTACCTTGTTCATCAACAATCATAATAGATATATCCGTATTATTCATAATAGCCTTATAGGTATTAGAAATAAGTACAATATCCTTTGTTCTTTGCTCCACGTTTGCCTCAAGTTCTTCAGAATATTTACGAATTTGTTTGTATAGGTTAGAATGATAAAAACTTAATGCAATTTGATTCGCAACTTCCTCCGATATTTCTACGTATTCGCGGTTAAAAAAGTTATCTTCTTTAGAGAATAATAAGAGTAATCCGATGTTATTTCCGTGCACAAGCATTGGTACAATAAGTGCCTTTTTATAACCACACCCAATAAGAGGAGTTACAAGCGGATTCTCTTGAAGATCGATTAAATTCAACTCAAACGTTTTACCTAAAATCAGATTATAATCTTCGAATAAATCCATCGATATTGCAATTTCGTCGTTAGAGTATTCAACATTGTTCACAATGCGTGTTGCAATTCTAGCTTTATTCTCTTCTTCATCAAATAATACAATCGCTAACTCATCGCAAGGAACCATTTGG
Organism: uncultured Sphingobacterium sp.; assembly: GCA_964645385.1. Taxonomy (GTDB): domain Bacteria; phylum Bacteroidota; class Bacteroidia; order Sphingobacteriales; family Sphingobacteriaceae; genus CAJBVG01. The sequence continues at coordinate 2,885 of CAZYBY010000314.1, read as the reverse complement.
TTAAGGAAACGAATAGCTGCTAGTTCTGCAGGCTCTTCATTCAATCCACCTTGAATAATTGCACGATCTACTAATTGTAATCCTTTCAATCGTTCATTCGAACGATGAATAATTTTTTGTGCTTCCACCAATTCTGTAATCTCCAATGCATTTACTAATAAATGCGTAGGGTTCCCATTATTATCGCGGATTGGTACAATACTATTTCTGGTAGTAAACGGACGATCATTGATAGTGAGTTCCGTTTCCACAACCACTTGCTCATTACGCTCGAATACACTTTGGAATAAACCAAAGTAACGAAGAGATTCCTCTGGGGTAACAAAGTCTGGCATGGTTTTGCCAATAATCTCTTCGTAGGTTGTATTGAACTTTTCGAGGGTAACTTTGTTTGCAAAAGTTATTTTATTATTTCTATCAATCATTAAAATGATCGCATCTGAACTTTCAATTAAGGATCGGTACAATTCTTCGCTCGAACGTAATTCTTCTTCTTTCGATTTATACTTTGTAATATCATCTGCAATTCCAGAGATTCTTATTACATTTTTTTGATCATCAAAAATTGGGAATGCACGATCACGAATCCAACGAATAGTACCATCAGGTCGTTGTATACGATACTCCACATCTGTAATGTTTCCAGATGCTTGCATCTCCAACATCTTAATTACATTCGCTTTATCTTCATCAATTATACTTTCTACAAAAGCAGGCATATAATCGTATAACTTTTGTACAGAAATCCCCCAAATATGTTCGAAGGAAGGACTGATGTATAGGATTTTATTTTCGCGAGGATCTGATAAGTAAAATACTTCTGTTACACTTTCAGCCATTTGACGAAAACGCAATTCCGTTTCTCTAAACTTTTCATTTTGCTCTTTACGCTTAATGGCATTTGCAATAATTTCTGAAATCGTTCTGAGTAAAACTAAATCTTGCCTCGACCATAACATTGGTTTTTTCACCGAGTCGAAACCAATAAATCCAATAATATCGTTTTCATGAGTAAGTGGCAATGCCAATAAGGATTGTATCGACTGTGCTGCAAGCGTCTCTTTTTCTAAGGAAGCTTCAGGAGGCAATTCATCTAAAGAATGAAGGTAAATCATTTTAGACTCCTTCATTTTATTATTCCACCAAGGCAATACTTCTAAAGGAATATTTTGAAGATTATCTTTTTCTTCCGAAACACCCTCTGCAACCCACTCATGGGTATTATGCATTAAGTCACCATCGTATAAAAACAAATAGGCTCGATCGGTTTCTGCAAAACTCCCAATATCTCCTAGCACCTTATTTACCTGTTCATCGAAGTTTTCCTTATTTGTATTAACAAAGCTTGCAGAAGTTTTTGCTAATATTTCTTCTAATCTAATTCTATGCTCAAGAAACAGGCCTGCCTCTTTATTCGCAGAAATGTCTGTAGTCACTCCCACAACAATAGAATCTTCTGGGTTTGGGAATTCAACTACCATGTACTTGTTATTCATCCATTGGTATTTCCCATTCTTGTGCTTAGCCCTATATTCTATCTCATTTAAATTTGAATAATCACCATTTTTTCTGGCTTCCACAAATCGTTCCCTATCATCCGGATGAACGCGGTCTAACCAAAAAAGCTTATTGTTCATAAACTCTTCAGCAGTGTATCCTGTAGCCAAAAAACAAGCTTCATCCATATGAATCAATTCGAAAGTGTTTAATTTCACTTTCCAACCATATGATGCAGAAACACTAAAGTAGTCGCTTACATTATATTCCTTGAGATATTTCTCCATAAGTGCGTAATTTTCACTCGATTAGCCGAGTAACCAAAAATAGTAATACTAGAGTTAGTACATATTACTAGAAATAGTACTTTTTCTTAATTGGTAACTGGTCGTTCGTAATTGGTCGTTGGTCGTTGGTAATTGACTAATTAGCTAATTGGCTCACTGGCTCATTAGGAATGTCTACTTTAAACGTAGTGCCTTTGTTTTCTTGGGAGTTGAAAGTGATGCTTGCATTTTGGAGATCGAGGTAGTGCTTTACAATGAGTAAGCCTAGACCTGTGCCAGGAATGTTACGGATATTAGATGCTCTATAAAACGATTTGAACAAGTTTTGTTTGTCTTCGTCGGGTATACCAATACCGTAATCTTTTACAGTGATTTCTGCGTGGTTGCAGTTTTGGAATAGATTGATATCTATTTCTCGTTTATCTTGAGAATATTTAATGGCATTCGATGTTAAGTTTACCAATACATGATGCATCATTTTGCGATCGGCAAACAAGGGAAACTTTTCTTTATTGGATGTAACGTTAATGTTGAAATCGGTATAGTCGAACTCGCTTTTCACTTCATCCATCAATTCCAACATATCGAATTGTTCGAAAACAGGAGTAATAACACCCGATTCTATTTTGCTAATCAACAATACTTCATTCATCAACTCGGTCATTCGAGAAATTTGCATCCCTATTTTCGATAAATGATCTTTCACTTTTTCTTCACTTCCCGAAACCTTATTGTTACTTAGCATCTCCATAATTTCTACAGAAGATGAAATAGCAGCTAATGGTGTTCTAAATTCATGCGACACCATAGCCACAAATTTAGATTTCAAATCGTTTAAATCTTTTTCTCTTTGCAAATTACTCATCAAATGCTGTTCAGCTAATTTCTGATGTGAAATATCTGTGATGGTACCATTATACCCTACCAAAATATTTTCTTCGAAGTGTTGCTCAATATCTATGCTTACCCATATTAATTCATCTTTCCCAAATAATTGATATTCGCGCGTGCCAATGGTATGCTCTATGGATGTTAACTTTTCGAAAAATGCGCGTTGCATGTATTCATCGTTCGAAAAATACTCTTGTAACTTTCTACCTT
>CAZYBY010000313.1:0-3396 GCA_964645385.1 uncultured Sphingobacterium sp. | reverse complement strand
TCATTTACACTTGGAGCGGTAATACGTACATATTCACATCCTGCTTCAACCATACGAATAGTTTGCTCTACCGTAGCCAAAGTATTCATGGTATCGGTAGTAGTCATCGATTGAATACGAATGGGATTATTTCCACCCATTGGCACATCACCAATTTTCACTTCACGCGTTTGGTAACGCTTATACTGATTTAAAGAGTTGCAATACTTCCCTTTAAGCTCTTGAATCAATTGAATCGATTTTTCTGATATCATACCTGAATATATATTGCGAAATAACAAAAAAATAGCAAACTAGTTTAAATAAAAAAGGCCTGATTTGAAAAAACCAAGCCCTTTACAGTTAAAAACTAAAATTAATAGCGCTGAATAGTGACACTCGACATGCCCGCATCAACATTTATATTGATCACATTTCCTCTACCATTAAAGTTATCCGACTCATAATAGCCATCATTCTTTTTGGTAAATCCTGTTAAGTCTTCTGATGATAATACTGCATCCATTCGCACTCTACATCTAGCTTCTTTCGGAACCATAATGGTTACACTTGAAGCTCCTGCATCCACTTCTACTTCGGTTAATGGTGCTAATGCTGATAATTTCATATCAACTGAAGCTGCTCCTGCATCTAAATTAATTTTACTCACATTGTATTTAGAGAAATCAAAATCGATTGCACCAGCACCAATTTCAAAGTCGAAACTCCAATTTAATGCTTTATTCAATTTTACCTCTACCTTATTTTCGATGTTTCCATCTTTAATTTTGATATGGTTAGAATTCAATTTCATTTTAATATCCTCTAAAGAATCCGTACGAGTTTTTTCTAGTACGTATTCCCCTTTACGAGTTTGTGTTTGAGCATCAATTAAATCTGATGTTGTATCGTTTATTACAAATCGCGCTGCACCACCTTCAAAAGCTAAATGTGCCGTACTAACCCCCATTTCTAATGGGATGTTAAAATCCTGAGATTTAAAATTGGTTGTATCTGTAGAATCTTCATCCGACCAGCTAAATGAATTCAAATGTTTGCCTTCACCAACTTCAACAATTTGATATACAAAAATTGCGATTACTAAAGCTGCTACACCATTGAAAATCCATGGATTCATATTCGTGTTTTTTGCAAGGCTATTTAAACCAACCATGATTAAAATCAATGGCCACAAGCTTGCTACTCTACCCCAATTTATAGCTAAGGGTAATAAGTTGAAATTATGTATGATGAGGAGTGATCCAATTAGGATCAGAAACATCCCCCAAATAAATTTTCTAGAATTCATGATCTTAATTATTTAAGTTTATTCTTGTTGTTATTCCAAATCACACCAACCCCTGCAGCGATTAAAATTAATGGCCATAGTTTATGAAACTCAAACCAAGGAACAAATTCATCTGCAAGAAATATCACTCCGAGTGTAAGTAATACTAATCCTCCGATAACACTTTCGTTGTTCTTTTTTCTTTTTCCATTGAAAGCTTGCTCCTCTACCGGTTGTGCTTCCCCTGCATCGTTTACAGTGTAATCAACTGTTGGTTCTTGAAATGTAATTTTCTTTTCAGGAACAACAATCCATAATATGATGTATAATAACACTCCGGTTCCGAATCCGAAAAGTGCTACTAAAAATAATGCTCTTACTAATGTAATATCAACATTAAAGTAATCTGCTAATCCCGCGCAAACACCTCCTATGGAAGCTCTTTGTTTGTCTCTGTATAATTCTTTTGCCATGTTATTTAGGTTTTTTTTATCAAAGATGTGGTATAAAGCAAGGCTTGTAAAGTACCTTCCGTTAAATGGTACTTTTTAGCCGACGAATGGTATGAAATCTCGAACTAATTAATTTGTCCGTGTTGTGGACGAATAATTATTTCCTCTAAACAAGCACCTTTGGATAAGTTAGCAGCCATAAATATGGTTTCAGCAATATCATCGGCCATAATAAAGCGTTCCGATTCTACGGTTGTACCATCCCAAGAAGCAGTAAGAGTTGAACCTGGAATAATTGCAGTGGTTTTAATTTCAGTTTCGATTAAAGATTCTCTTAATGTTTTAATAAATCCATACACTGCATATTTACTAATGGTATATGCGAAAGCTTGTTTCACTGGATTGATATTAGCTACTGAACAAATGCTGAATATATGTCCGGAATTGCGCTCCAACATACTAGGTAATAAGGTTTTCGTTAAATAATACCCTGAATAATAATTGATATTCATCATTTTCTCCATCAAAATATCATCCTCATCGAAAATTGTTGAAGGCTGATAAATACCGATGTTGTTTACAATAATGTCTGGTGTAATATTTAGTTCTCTTAAATGTTCAACGATCTTTTGTACTTGTTTTTTCTCCGACATATCGGCACTAATGCATACAATATCAATATCGAACTGTTCTAATAAATTCTTCTTCTGATCTTGTAAATCTTTATCTGAGCGAGCAATTAAAATTAAATTGTATTGATTCGCTGCAAATTTAGAGGCTATGGCGTTCCCGATTCCTTTTGTAGAACCAGTGATGAGTATAGATTTTTGATGTTTTAACATGATTAATATTACTAAATGTCCGATTTAAGGCCTTAATTTATTACTTTTACAATTATAATTATTTTGTATGTTTTTATATCACCTTGGAAGATACGTATTGCTTTTGAAAAGTGCTTTCTCTAAGCCCGAGAAATTTTCAGTGTATTGGAAAGAAACTTTTCGAGAGATGAATGTAATGGGTGTCGGCTCTCTCGGCATTGTATCTATCATCGCAGTATTCTTAGGAGCAGTAACTTGTGTACAAACTGCCTATCAATTGGTTAGTAATTTAATTCCTCGCGAAGTAATTGGGCAAATTACTCGCGATTCTACTATTTTGGAATTTAGTCCTTCCATTACCATGTTAGTTTTATCTGGTCGATTAGGTTCGAATATTGCTTCTCAAATAGGAACCATGCGTGTTACCGAACAAATTGATGCTTTAGAAATTATGGGTGTGAATACCACAGGGTATTTAATCATGCCGAAATTAATTGCTGGTATTTTCATCATTCCAATGTTAATTGTATTCTCTATGTTTTTAAGTTTAATCGGAGGATATGTAGCTGGAACACTATCAGGAGTAATTAGTCCACAAGAATATGTTGGAGGAATTTTATCCGATTGGAATCCTACTATTTTAATTGTAGCTCTTATTAAATCCTATGTATTTACTTTCTTAATGGTAACTGTTTCTGCATACCATGGATATTATACAGAGGGTGGTGCATTAGAAGTAGGACGTTCGGCAACCAAAGCAGTCGTTTATAGCTGTATATTAATTTTATGTTTTGATTACTTAGTCGCTCAATTATTCTTGTAATGATCGAATTAAAAAATATTTACAAATCGTTTG
>CAZYBY010000312.1:0-2581 GCA_964645385.1 uncultured Sphingobacterium sp. | reverse complement strand
CATAATACATAATACATAATACATAATACATACTTCAAAATAATGATCTCAAGACCTCGTAGAACCCGCATAAATCCAATCATCCGTGAGATGGTTGCAGAAACTCGTCTTTCAAAAGACATGTTTATATATCCATATTTTGTTGTGCCTGGAACTGGAGTAAAACATCCGATAGATGCGATGCCGGGTATCAATCATTTTTCGGTAGATGAATTAGTGAAAGATGTAGAAGAAGGATTAAAAGTAGGGGTGAACAAAATTTTATTGTTTGGTGTTGGTGAACATAAAACAGAAGATGCTTCTTCATCGTATGCGGAGCATTCAGTAATAGCAGATGCTGTACGAGCATTGAAAGCAAAATTTGGTTCAGACATATATGTAATTACAGATGTTTGCACTTGTGCATATACAACACATGGACATTGTGGAATTATACATAACGATTATGTAGATAATGATGAAACTGTAGATGTTTTAGTGAAGATGGCCTTAACGCATGCGAAAGCAGGTGCAGATATGGTTGCTCCATCGGATATGATGGATGGAAGAATTGGAGCGATGCGTGAAGGTTTAGATAAACACGGCTTTGTGAATACAGCAATCATGTCGTACTCCATTAAATTTGCTGGAGCCTATTATGGTCCATTCCGAGAAGCAGCAGATTCTGCTCCCAACAAAGGCGATCGTAAATCGTATCAAATGGATTTCAGAAATGGAAGAGAAGCGATGAAAGAAGCTGAATTGGACGAAATGGAAGGAGCAGATATATTAATGGTGAAACCAGCCTTGGCTTATTTAGATGTTATTAGTAACTTAAGAGCACAAACCAATTTGCCTGTTGCTTGCTATAATGTTTCAGCAGAATACTCTATGGTAAAAGCAGCAGCTCAAAACGGTTGGATTGATGAACAAAAATTAACGTTAGAAAATATGTATGCATTCGCTCGTGCTGGCGCTAATATTATTATTAGCTACCATACCCGAGAAATGTTTGAAAAAAATTGGATTTAATACCAGTTACCAGTTACCAGACTATGTTAGAAGGATTAAAAAAAATATTTACCTCTGAAGAAGAACAACCTGTAAGTACTACAGATAAAAAAGATATTTCCAGAGAGAAATCTGCAGAGTTATTTGAGAAGGCGAAAAAATATTTCCCAGGTGGGGTGAATTCACCAGTACGTGCGTTCAAATCGGTTTACGGAACACCTTTATTTATTGAGAAAGGTGATGGATGTAGGGTTTGGGATGCTGATGGAAATGAATTCATTGATTTTTGTGGTTCTTGGGGTCCCTTAATTTTAGGGCATAATCATCCTAAAATTCGTGAAAAAGTTTTTGAAGTTGCACAAAGTGGAATGTCGTTTGGTGCGCCAACAGCTCTAGAAAATGAATTAGCAGAATTGATCTTATCAAACAATAAGTATATTCAAAAAATACGATTTGTAAGTTCGGGAACAGAGGCCGTAATGTCGGCTATTCGTTTAGCACGAGGTTATACCAAACGCGATAAAATATTGAAGTTCGAAGGTTGTTATCATGGTCATGTGGATTCGCTATTAGTGAAAGCAGGGTCAGGCTTAGTTACCTTCGGAGAAACAAGCTCTGCGGGCGTTCCAGAGGCTTATGCTAAAGAAACTATCGTAGTTCCATTGAACGATTTAGAAGCACTTACTCAAGCATTCGAGCAATTTAAAGATCAAATTGCTTGTGTAATTATCGAGCCAATTCCTGCAAACAACGGATTATTATTGCAAGAAAAATCTTTTTTAGAAGCACTTCGTAAAATCTGTACGGAGAACAATACCTTGTTGATTTTCGATGAAGTAATTTCAGGTTTCCGTGTAGGATTCGAAGGTGCTGCTGGGCATTATCAAATTCAACCCGATATTATTACGTATGGTAAGATTATTGGTGGAGGACTACCAGTAGGGATGTATGGATCATCAGAAGAAATTATGAATACTGTTTCTCCTCTTGGTCCAGTTTATCAAGCAGGAACTTTATCTGGAAATCCTGTTGCTATGGCTGCAGGAATTGCACAGCTAAGTGAATTAAGCCAATCGGGATTCTATAAAGAATTGAATAAAAAAGCTGAAGAATTTGTTTCAGCTTTACAACGATATGCTGAAGCGAAAGGGTATAAATTCAAAGTGTTCGGTGTTGGAAGTATTTTCTGGTTTGCATTTACCGATAAAGAAGCTATTCGTTCCTCAGCAGAAATTGATCCTGCAAGTATGGAGAAATTCAAAGTGTTTCATAGAGAATTATTGAATAGAGGAGTTTACTTAGGACCTTCTGGATATGAAGTAGGATTCGTATCTGCTGCTCATTCTAAAATTGATTTAGAGAAAGCGAAGAGAGCCATGTTCGAATCATTAGATATTGTATTTGATCGTAGAAACCATGTTGCGTAAACCGGTTACCATATTTTATATCTTACTGATATATGCCTTAGCCGAATTGTTTTGGTGGGGGTACTTACTTGTAAGTACAGAACCTAACCGTATGAAAATGATTGTAGGAGAAGGTTTAATATTCGTAATGATTTTGGTTTCTGGAGCAGTATATTTTCATAGTT
>CAZYBY010000311.1:0-7437 GCA_964645385.1 uncultured Sphingobacterium sp. | reverse complement strand
TACTGAATTTGTAGATCGTAAATTAGAATCTGTTAAAGCGTTTAAAACACAATTCTTTGACTCTGATTCGGTTGAACCAATGACATATATTTCTAAGCCAGATTTCTTAGAATCATTAATTGGTAGAAATAGAGAATACGGTAAACTATTGAAAAATGGTACTTATGCAGAAGGGTTCACTGTAAATAAAATAATCGAAATAAAAGATATTACTGAAATATTTTAAGTTCTTCCAAATTAAAAAGGTCCTCATATTTTACACGAGGACCTTTTTATGCATCAATCAAACATAAGTAGTTTGGGACTATAAAGAACGTTGATTGATATTGTAAAGACGAGCAATCTCTTAAAATAGTTGTATGCTTTACAAATTATTTTTTAGCTTCTTCTTCTGTAGGATTATCTTCTTTTTTGCTTCCTTTAATTTTTGCTCTCTTATCTAAACCTGAAAGAATTTCAATATTTATTCCATCGGAAAGACCTGTTTTTACAAATGTTTTCTTGAAATTCTGGGCTGTACTTGTTTCAACTTCTACATAAGCACTATCATTCTCAAACTTCAAAACACTTTCTGGAATAGTTAGTACTGAATCTCTTCTTTCCAATACGATATCTGCATTTGCACTATATCCAGCTCTTATAAAGCTTCCTGGTTTTAATTTCATTGCAGCTTTAATTTCAAATTGAATCGCGCCATCTTGTTCTACCCCCTTAGGAGAAATGTATTCTAAAACTGCATCATACTTTTCAGTAGTTATAGCCCCAATAGTAACAATTAATGCCATACCTGTTTTAATTTTTCCAACTTCAGATTCATCAACTTTTCCTTGAAAAATCATATCACTCATATCAGCGATACTTGCAATTGTTGTTCCTTCATTAAATGTATTACTTTCAATAACGGAATTACCAACTTTTACAGGTACGTTTAAAATCATTCCATCAATTGTAGCTGTGATGATAGTATTTGTTGCATTTCCCATCGATTTAGAACTTCCTTTTTTAATCAATTCTAAATTATTGTCGGCAGTTTCTAATTCTTCATTAGCGCTATTGTAGTTTACTTCTATACGTTGAAATTCCGCTGCAGAAATAACTTTCTGATCAAATAATTTTTTGTTTCTGTCGTACTCTATTTTAGCATTATTGAAATTTATTTTAGCACGATTTAATCTGCTTTCAGCTTCATTCAAATTAACCATATTAGGGATGATTTTTACACGAGCAATTTTATCGCCACGACGAACCATTTTTCCTGCTTCAACATAAAGCTCTTCTATGATACCAGAAACTCGAGGTTTTATATCTACTTCCCTTCGTGGAACTACAGCTCCTGTAGCTACCGTTTTTTTAATAATGTTGTTTACAGAAGGGCTTTCGATATTAAACACTTCTGGAGCTTTTTCCGATTTCTTATACAGAAAATACAAAGTGCCAATAAAAACAACTCCTATTAAACTAAACAATACAATTCGAACAATTTTTTTCATAACTAAATTCTAAACTCTAAATTCTAAACTTTATATTCTATACAATGTACTAACTACTAGCTACTAGCTACAAGTAACTAGTAAATATCACTCAGCTCTAAGCGCCTCAATTGGTCTAACCTGTATAGCTCTTCTTGCTGGAATAAATCCGGCAAAAGCACCAGACACAATTAAAATGCTTAAGGCTGTGATAGCAATATTAATATCTACTTGAGGATTCTTAAACATCCCACCATCTGGGTTTGCACCCATAGCTGTATTTACAAGTTCCAAGATTCCTACACCAGAAATTAACCCAAAATAGCCTGCAATAGTTGTTAAGAAAACAGATTCCAAAATTATTTGTCCTACTATTTTCCAAGGTGTAGCACCGAGAGCTCTTTTAATTCCAATTTCTTTTGTTCTTTCTTTAACTACTATTAGCATAATATTACTTACTCCAATTACTCCTGCTACTAATGTTCCTATTCCTAAAATCCAAACAAGCAAATCAATCCCATTGAATAAACCAGAAATTTTTTCAAATTCTTTCCCCATATTCCAATGTCCAACCGCTAACTTATCATCAGGTGAAATATGATGTCTTTGTTTCATTAGTGCGATTACTTCATTTTCAACTTCTTCAATGGGTATATTTGGTTTGGATGTGATAGAATACCAACCCACAATATCTCCATAATTAAATGCTGTTTGAAAAGTTGTAAACGGTACATAAACTGTTTGTGCTTCTTCTTGTCCTTGACCTCCAGCTTGGGTAGATTTAAACAAACCAACTACTTGAAAATATACTCCATTTATACGAATGTATTTCCCTAAAGGATCTTCTTTATCTTCGAATAGAATCTCTTTAACACGATTTCCTATCACAGCAACTTTTCTTTTTTGTTTTATGTCTAAATCATTGATAAATCTTCCTTGAAGATGTTTCATCGGTTGTATTTTTTGAAACTCAGGGAAGTCTCCATAAATTGAAAAGTTACCAGTTTTAACTCCTCTGGTTATGTTGTTTCCACCACGAAATCCACCTAATTGATTTCTAGGGCAAACATATTGAGCGTTTCTGATTTTACATTTTATTGCTTCAGTATCGTCGTTATTATAATTAAATCTTCTACCTGGTTGAAAACCTTCGTAAGCCTTGGTCGTTTTTTGAGTCCACATGAAAAAACTATTCGTAGCAAAACCATCAAAACCTCCAACTACACCATTCCTTAAACCATTTCCAGAGCCAAGCATAATCACAAGCATAAAGATTCCCCAGAACACACCAAAAGCTGTTAAGCTTGTACGAAGCTTATTCTTTTTAATGGTACTAAAAATTTCTTGCCAACTATCTTGATCAAACATTTTTAATTATTTAATTATACTCTTTTATTTACTATCAGATACTCGATCATAGCCGAGGGTGTTATTCGTCTCTTAATGCTTCAATTGGTTTTATTCTAGCAGCTTTCAATGCAGGTACAAATCCTGCTACAGCCCCAGCAAATACAAGGAAAAGCGTAGCACCAATAGCTAAACCTAAATCCACTTCAGGATTTCTGAAAAAATCTGAAGGGGGCATAAATTTTTTCGCTAACTCAGTTGTAATGACACCAAGAACTAATCCAACATATCCTGCAAATCCTGTAATTAAAATAGATTCTTGAATTACCAAACTTACAATAGAGTAGGGAGTTGCTCCAATTGCTTTCCTCACACCAATTTCTTTTGTTCGTTCTTTTACTACAATCATCATAATATTACTTACTCCAACAATTCCTGCGATGATGGTTCCGATTCCGATAATCCCTACAAAGAATTTTATACCATTCAGTAAGTCCATTATTTGCTTATAATTCTCGTTATTATCAAAAGCTACAAAGGCACGATCATCATTCGGGTCGATTTTATATTTTGAAAAAATATAAGATTTAGCTTCTTCTAACATTCGACTACTTTGAATGATATTAGCATTACCCGTACTAAACCAAATCACATCAACATAATCTTTACCATTATAGCTTTTTTGCATAGTAGAGATTGGAATATATAAGCGATCATTATCTTGTCTGCCTTCATCTTTAAATACTCCAACAACTTTATAAAGTATTCCAGAAACATCTAAATATTTACCAATTGGGTCTTCGTCTTTAAATAAGGCCTCTTTTACAGGCTTACCTATTACAGCCACTTTACGGGCTTCAGCAATATCTGTTTCGTTTAGAAAGCGACCATTTATTATTGTACATTTCTCGAGCTTGTCATGGTCTTTACCACAAGCTCTAACTAAAAACGATCCTTTTTCTTGTTTATAGTTGATGCTTTTAATATTGGGTACATCTTGCGAAACAGTAATGTATTCTAAGCCTCTAATATTATCTCTGAGATAATCGAAATCTTCATTTTTCAATTTAATTTTTCTACCAGCTTGCATACCTTGGTAGGGAATGCTAGTTACATCGCCTTGCAACCATATGGCATTGCTTGCATCCGATAAAAATTGATGTTCTGCACCATTTTTTAAACCTTGCCCAGAACCTAATAAAACTATTAAAATAAAGATACCCCATGCCACAGAGAATCCAGTCAGAAAAGTGCGTAATCTATTTTTCTGTATAGTACTAAATATCTCTTGCCATTTGTCGATATCAAACATGGGCATCAACTTTTTCTATTATACCATCTTTTAAACGAATTATTCGATCCGTTTTTGCTGCTATATCATGTTCGTGAGTTACAATAATAATGGTCATCCCAGTATCATTAATCTCCTTCAATAAATTCATAACCTCGTAAGAAGTCTGTGTATCCAATGCCCCAGTGGGTTCATCGGCTAAAATAATTTTTGGCTTCGCAATTAAAGCTCTCGCTATAGCTACACGTTGTTTTTGTCCACCCGACATTTCACTTGGCAAATGTTCCGCCCAATCTTTCAAACCCACTTTTTCCAAATATTCCATTGCAATAGCATTTCTTTTTTTGCGACTAACACCTTGGTAATACAAAGGAAGAGCAACATTCTCCATTGCATTTTTAAATGATATTAAATTGAATGATTGAAATACAAAGCCAAGCATTTGATTGCGGTATTTAGCTGACTGAGTTTCATTTAGGTTTTTAATCAATGTGTTGTTTAACCAGTATTCACCTTCGTCATACTGATCTAACATGCCTAGTATATTTAACATTGTAGACTTGCCCGAACCAGATGATCCCATAATAGAAACAAATTCACCTTCTTCAATTTTCATATCTATACCTTTCAACACTTTCATAGGGTTGTTACCGATATAATACGACTTACTTATTGATTTCAATTCAATCATAATATCAATAATAAGCAATGAAATTTACTAAATGTTATTATTAACGGCATTGTTACAACGATATACTTTTACTTGTTTGATAATTTTATCAGACATTATTGTATACAATGGATTGAGATATTAATTAGAATTAATTAGTTTGTTGATTAACTATTATTCTTCGTAGAATTCTATAGGTAATCCGTCGGGATCAGAAATAAAGGTGAATCGTTTTTGGGTGTATTCATCAATTCGAATAGGTTCAACAGGTATATTTTTTTCGTTTAGCTTATTGATTATTTCATCGAGGTTCTGAACACTAAAGGCTAAATGCCTTAGCCCTGTAGCTTCAGGTCTGCTAGGCCTTTTCGGTGGGTCAGGAAATGAAAATAATTCGATGATATATTCATCGTTAATAGCTAGGTCAAGTTTATACGACTTTCGTTCTTCTCTATATATTTCTCGAATAATTCGTAGTCCTAAAACTTCCGTATAGAACTTTTTCGAAACTGTATAGTTTGTACATATTATAGCAATATGATGAATTCCTTTAATCATCAAAATGAAATATTAATGTTGAAGTAATGAGATTCTTCTGAAAGCTATAGCCATCACTATTGAGCATTATCCTAGATTCTGCATTTAAAACTTTCCCTTCTATTCTAAATAATGAATTTTTATTTATTTGATAGTCGTAATTTAATGAAAATCCATTACCTATATATCCATTTCCAGTATTTGTAGAAAAAACATGTTGAAATTTATCACTAAAATATTCAGCTCGAAATGCTAGTGCGTGTTTAGTGTTTACTTGGTATTTTACTAATAAAATGGGGGAATACCATAATTCATAATAATTATCTTTAAATAAGGATTGTTGTGATCCAATATCAAATCCAATGAAAGTAGATAGGTGTGTATTCCATTGAAACTGTGTGTAAAAATTGTGAAAATATCTATCTTTAGTTGAAGTGCTAGGTAAATTATTATTACCTATATATGAGCTACTGTTAAATAATAATTTACTGTTCGGCTTATAGGTTATTTGTGTCCCAAAGCATATAGGGTAATCAAACCTTTTAGTAATTTGTTGCCATCCGTTCAGTAATAAAATACTAGCATAAAGTTTTTCGTTTTTTGAAGTATAAGAAATTTTAGCTCCAGCTTCATAATATGGACTAGCTTCAGCTTGTAAACTTCTTGTAAGTGTCCAATTGTCTTTGCCAATAACACTTTCAGCACCAATATGTGATGTAAAAATACCTACATCAAACCATATGTTCTTACTCTTTGATATTTTTATACCTGCATAACTTTCATATATGTACTTGTATAAATAATTTGTGCTGTTGAAATTAGCTTCAGCATAAGTTCCGAACATCAAACCAATATTTCCGCGAATATTTTTAGATTGGTATGATGCTTTAATAAGCGCTAAATTTATAGCAATTTCATTGTTCTTATCATGATTTACTATGCCCGAAAGATTAGTAAATCTTGGTTTTCCAAAGTCATATCTATAATAGGTTTCTATATAACCACTATAATTTATTTTTCGAGAACTACTATCAGTATTAGCATATGCTGTTACATAAAGTAGACTTAAAATTATGCTTCCAATAGTTTTCATTAATTATAATTTAGTTATTACCAACTACTCATTACTCAATTCCCACTACTTGTTAATCAGCATCCCTTAAAAAAGGGAATTGCCTTCTATTCAATTCAAGTTCGTGTTTACTTAAAAGAATTGTGTTGTGTTCAGCATCAGAAGACGAATACAAAATATTACCGAATGGATGTATAACTGAAGTGTTTCCTGTGTGGTGAATAGAATTTCCATCCATTCCAGTTCTATTAACACCTACTACATAACATTGATTTTCTATTGCACGTGCTCGAAGTAATGCATCCCAATGTTCAATTCTTTTCTCGGGCCAATTGGCTACAAACACTAATAAATCATAAGGGTCAACTTTTGAATTTCTTAACCAAACTGGAAAGCGTAAATCATAGCAAATATTTAAATTGATTTTCCAACCCTTGTAATCCACTATTAATTTAGATTGCCCTGATGAGTAATGTTTGTTCTCGTCACCCATACCAAACAAATGACGTTTGTCGTAGTGCATTACTAATCCATTAGGCTCCGTCCAAATTAATCTATTGTAATAATGACTACCATCTTTTATAATAATACTTCCTGTTATCGCAGCATTTTTTCTAATAGCAATATTCTTCATCCACTGTACTGTGGTTTCATTCATATTTTCTGCTAACTCTTCCGCTCGCATACTGAATCCTGTACTGAACATCTCAGGTAAGATGATTAAATCGGTAGATTCTTGGATACTTTCTATGTACTTTTCAAACATTTTTAGATTTTGTTCCTTATCTTCCCAATGTAAATCTGCCTGAATGGTAGTAATGCTTAAATCTTTCATCTTTGTATTATGATATTCAAAAATAAGGAAACTAGACTATTTATTGTACTTGCTTGCTTTTTTATTGCAAACGCTGTAATTGCTGAGTTTATTGGTGTTAAAATATTTTCAGTTGAAGGGACTTTAGGATTTCCTGAGCTCGATTTAACATTGTTTGGGATAGATCATTTATCCTTAAACATGTCTGCCGGAGTACTAAACTGGCCTATAGTGTTT